>NZ_OOGT01000464.1 GCF_900323515.1 Acinetobacter stercoris
ACTTGCAAGCCAAAAAATTCATAGCCAGAAGCAGTGTCCGTGATGCGGATGTGGGATATTTCTTTGAGCTGACAGGACATTTTGAACTGGATCAGCATGACAGTTCAGATCGGCAAATGCTGATTTTTGGGAAAAAATTCTATCACCAGAACAACTTGCCCAAAGACCTGAAAAACCAGATTGATGCACTGATTGACCTCAGCCACTGGCAGTATTTAAAAATCAATCAGGATGAAATGCATGGTACCGAACTGACACTCGTGCGCCGAAATATTCCGGTTGTTCCAGAATACCATCCATTAAAACATCGGCCACAGGTATATCCGATGCGTGGCATGGTGGTTGGTCCAGAAAATGAACAGATCCATGTCAATGCCTATGGAGATGTGAAAGTCCGCTTCCTGTTTACCCGGGCACAAGACCATCAACATGCAGGTGGCAGTGGTTCCAATGATAATGATCAGGATTCCTTCTGGTTACCCGTCATGACATTTTGGGCAGGGTCGGCAGGAGAAGGCAGCCGTTTCCATCCGCGAGTAGGTGATGAAGTCTGCATCAACTTCTTTGAGGGCGATATAGATCGACCTTTTGTCGCTGGAAGTATCTATG
>NZ_OOGT01000343.1 GCF_900323515.1 Acinetobacter stercoris
ATTTTCAAATATGTTAGTCTAAAACTGCTAAATATTAACGTTTCATAAAAAAAGGAATTCGGCATGTTAGTTGTTGTTACTGGTGCTTCTACAGGTTTTGGATATCATATTAGTAAAATACTGATTGAACATGGACACCAAGTCATCGGAATTGCACGACGTAAAGAAAAACTTGATGAAATACAAAGCGAATTTAAAGATCAGTTCTATCCTTTAGCCATAGACATGACCAATCTGGATTCTATTGAGCCTGCCTTAAAGTCCTTACCTGCCCCATTTAACATCGAAAAAATTGATGCACTTGTCAATAATGCTGGCTTGGCCCTAGGACTTGCAACGGCAGATAAAGCTGATTTAAAAGACTGGTATCAAATGATTGATACCAACATTAAAGGCTTGGTGACTATTACACATACTCTACTTCCTTATTTTGTCCAAAATAATAAAGGTACAATTATCAATATGGGCTCTGTCGCTGGCACATATCCATATCCAGGCGGAAATGTGTATGGTGGAACAAAAGCTTTTGTTGAGCAGTTCAGCCTAAACCTACGTGCAGATCTGGCAGGACATAATATTCGTGTTACCAATATCGAACCTGGTCTGGTTGGTGGAACAGAGTTTTCTTTAGTTCGCTTTCATGGCGATCAAAACAAAGCTGACAATGTCTATAAAGACACAAAAGCATTAACACCTGAAGATATTGCCAATACAGTCGACTGGATCTTATCTTTACCAGAGCATGTCAATATCAACCGAATTGAGTTAATGCCAGTGATGCAAAGTTTTAGCCCATTTAATATTGTAAAGAGATAAATTGAAAAGCGGAGCTAAAGTTTAATTTAGCTCCGCTTTTATAAAATATGATTAGATAATTTTTGAAATCAATCTGGCATCAGTCATTTTTTCTTCTGTTTTATCTGGCTTCAAAGCGATGAGATGTTTGCCATTTGAATAATAAATAACATTATTTTTCACCCTAAAACTCATTACTCCTTTTTTGATTAATTCCAACTCCCCAGTCGGTAAACGTTTAACTAATTGCCACGAATCTGGAATAGTGCCCGGAAATTTTTGACCTTGTTTTGCATTAGCTTCAAGATTCTTTTGAGCTTTAATCAAATTGCCTTCGACAAAAATCTCTTCTTCCGACATATTCCGGTCTACTGCTGGATTTTGTCCTGTTGTTTTCCCAGATGAAGTCTTTAATGATTCACCTGTATAACGTTGAGTAAAAAAGTCCAACCATCCTACTATAGCGCGAATAATCTTAAATGGTGCCTGGAGAATATCAAGCAAGAACCCCAATGGAGATGTTGTATGACCACTCCTCAAGTACGGCCTTTGAATAAAATACAAATTGCCTTGTAAGTCTACTTGTGGCCTAAAGAAATCATATTTTTGATCTGCCAGTACAGTCTGCAGTTCACCAGTACTCAAATCCAGATGACATATTTCTCTTGGTCCATAAGATATACCATTTTGCCCAACGGCTAATCCACAAGAATCATAATAAACCTGATCTGCCTTGTTTGGATCAAAAAAAGGATTAGCATCCAGACATTCACCTTCAGTTATAAACTGAAAGTGATTTGAATCTAAAGGTAAAATACACAAATGTGTAGCATATCCCTGTTGTTCTTGCACAGATAAAATCAAACGTTTTTTGAAAGTATCTAACGCAATATCGTGAGTAATAAAATCATTTTTTCTAAGTATTAAACCTTCTGCTTCTTGTAAATTGAGCGTTGTTTTAACATTAATTGCAGTTCCATCATCCAGTCTTGCGCTATAAATAATATTTTGTGGATCTAAAATAACCGCATCAGTAGTAAAAGCCCGACCATAACCATCTTCACTATCGAAACGATTTGCACCCATAAATTGTGCACCAGTCCCTTTCATCTTCCATTCTTTACGCTGTCGTATTTCATCCAGGTTTTTTTTATATTGATCTATTGCCTGACAAGGAATCGCGGCTGTCTTATTATATTCACAGACATGAAGCCCATTATTTGCAATAAAATACAGCTTTGTCATCTTCTTTCCTTTTAGTCATTTATGTTTATTTAAGTC
>NZ_OOGT01000093.1 GCF_900323515.1 Acinetobacter stercoris
GGTAATATGTTGTTTAAGGAACAATAAAANTAATTTCAATGTTGTAATTCCAACAATTTTTATTTTATTGATTTTTTTATAGTCACTGTATAAAAAAACCATGTAACCCAAGGTGGAAAAAGTTACATGGTAAATCAAACACTTGATTTAAAACTTATAACTAAACTGCCCTTGAACGGTTAAAGGTCGCATTGGCTGTAAAAACTCCGTATTCGCTCCAGATAAACCATTTACAAAATTGCGTTCATTGGTCAGATTTAAAATGTTCAGTCCTACAGTCCATTGCGGCTGACGATAATACAGACCCAGATCCAAATTATAATTATTAGGCACTTTCACCGTTTGGCTGATATTGGTATACCACCAGCTAGACCACCAAGCAGAAAGGTTCGCACCAAATCCAGAAGGGTGTCTATAATCAATATAAGCACTGGCAGAATACTTTGGAATCCCCTCTGCATCATGACGACCTGCCTTAATCTGGTTGAGTACATTACTATCCCCCCAGACAGTAGCGTTATCAGGTACAAATCCCACAGGTGAAAAACCTGCGAGACTGATATCCGTATATTCGGCATCAAATTTGGTCAAGTTCGCACCTATGGCAAGATTATTTCTAGGCTGCCAGCGTATAGAAGACTCAATGCCTTTTATTTTAAATTTTGCCATGTTGCCATTGGTATCTGGCGACAGATCTCGAGTCTGATCAAACCAGCTCAAACTTAAAAATAACTTGTCAGGCAAGGGTTCGTATTTTATCCCAACCTCCTTCAATTCACTTGTACTGTCAAATGAATCAGGATTAAGTCGATTTCCTGGTCCCCATGTTAAAAATGGACCAAAGACGCCTGTATTGATAGCTGTGCTTTTATCATAGGTAAAATAAATTGTGCTATTTTTAGTCGGTTTGATAAACGGACTAATCTGATAACTCAAAAGACTATATTTGCCACTACTTGAACGTGCATCTGCTGGATTAATCACCACTGGATTTTCCAGTTTGGCTTTGACTGAACTATGGTTAATTCCTAAATTTATACCTGCCACGTCATTAAAAACAAAATTTTGTTGAGTAAATACACTTAAAGTATCCCAAAAGCCCTCACCTGTATAAACAGCAGCGCCACTGGTTGGAAAGCCTCCTTTTTCAGCATAAAGCCCACCACCAATCGGATACATCTGTGGTAGATTCAAATAACCAAAATAACTTGAATATTGTGGAATACCTGCCTGACCGATCCATCCGCCTTGTAAATGTGTTGGATTATTTAACCCTAATAATGCACCCGGATTTTTATTGCTTGGATTATTCGTCAAATCATAAGGGTTGATATTAAAACTGTTGTTTGCTGCCAATGATTTAAAGCTTTCATGGCGAAAAGCTGTCCCTGTACTGCTTTTATTACTCACCTTAACTCCAAAAAACTCAAAATCGTGATCCCCTAACAACTCGAAACGGTTATCAAGGATTTCATCCTTTAAATCAGTAAAAAAACTGCCTACAGAATTGCCCAGATCTTTATTATTTTGATAAAGCGTACTATTTGAAATACTCCAGTGATCATTTAAATCCTGAATAATTCTTAGCTGAGTACTTAATCGTTTTGAACTGTTTTTATCCTCATCACGACCAGAAACGGAATCTTTTAACTTAACCAAACCATTACCTGGAATAGACGGATCATATACCCAACCACGAATCGTCCCCGCTTGGGCAGCAGTTGCATTAGGTAGTGCTGTTTTATGTACTTCCCCTACGGCAACATACTGATTACGGTTATTCTTTTGTCTTTCTTGCCAGCCAATCACACTTGAATTCGCTGCTCCAGATGCAAAAACAGGAGACCAATAAGATGAGCCATTTTGAATAATCGGTGTAGCACGTCCCTTATAATACAAACCGCTATCAACGGACTCTTGAGTCGCCCTGTTCCAGCCATGAGTTACATTAAAATCATAATAATCATCGTAGCTGATATTCCAGTCTACTTTTAATTTATCATTTGGTCTCCATGACAAAGCACCGAAAAAAGCATTAAAATTATTTTTGACATTGTCATAATAATCATCTGATTTTTGTGCTGTAGCACTCACACGAAAAGCCAGTTTTTCATTGATCGGGGCAGTATGGTCAACACTCAGAGAAAAATTAGGTTTGGTTTTATTCCCCTCATACCACGAGCCAACCGTCCCTTGTAGCGTCGTTTCACGCTTAATAAAATTTGGCTTTTTAGTAATGTAATTAATATAGCCACCAGAGCCTGATGTCGGTGCATAAATAATGCCCGTTGGACCTGCCACTATATCAGCCGCTTCATATGCATTAAAGTTGGTTGGATGCCGATTACTATAAACTCGCTGGTTATCCTGAAATACCTCCGAGTTTTGTCCACGAATTTGCGGTGCAAAATTGGCATTTTGCCCGCCGCCCCTTGTAATACTTGGCGCATATTTCACCAAATCATCCGCACTACGGATTACATCTTCTCTAAACTGCTGCTCAGATACTTGTGAAACAACACGTGGGGTATCAAGTACAGTACTGTCTGTGCCATAGATTGAACGGACTTTTCGAGTTGGAAGATTCGTGATTTTCTTTTTACTACTCGCTGTTACGACCACATCTCCCAAAGTTATAACATCAGCATCAGTTTCATTTGTCTCAGGTTTGACACTGGTTTCTTGTGCATACCCCATGGATGACAACGTCGTGCTTAAAAAGCCCAATGCAACGACAAGCGGTTTTATTCTAAATGTCTGCTTCATATACAACCTGGTAATTAACAATTACGGAGCTTTAACGCAAATCATGTGCCAAACTCAATAGTGCTCAAACAATAAACTAATACAATGATTTATATAGATTTTATTTTTTAAACTTGATTGTTTTTTAGCAGTTTCTGTTGAAAATCCAGAATAAATGTTGAAATACAGACAGTATTAAAACAATACAAACTCTAACCATATATAAAACAACAACTTTTTCTTGGTTAATTTTGGCATTACTTATGCAATTACCTCAATAACTATGTCAATTCTGATTTGAGTAATACATGACCAAACAAAATCCGACTTTAATCAACCGTCGCCAGTTTTTAAGCAATAGTTTAGCTGTAGCAGGAGGGATTTCTCTCATTGGAGGATTAACCGCCTGCGATCAGAAATCCCGAAAAGAAACCTCGCTTGATCAAAAAACACCAAAAAAAGGTGGAACAATTCGTATGGGTATTATTGGTGGTCAACAAGCTGGAAATCTTGATCCACATTTATCACCCATAGGGAGCAGCATTACACGTGGTTTTGCGGTTTACAATAAGCTGTGGGAATGGGATGAGCAAATGCTGCCGCGTCTAGCTTTAGCAGAATTTGCAGAGCCAAATGCCACAGCCAGTGAATGGACAATCCGCTTGAAAAAAGGTCTGGAGTTTCATCATGGCAAAAGCATTACTGCGGACGATGTCATTTTTTCTATTTTGCGTTTAACAGATCCCAAACTGGCTTCACCATTTCGCTCACTGGTAGAGTGGATAGATCGTGGACAAGTCAAAAAGCTCGATGATCATACGATCCGTATCAAAAGCACCTCCAACGTTCCTGGGTTTGCAGCGCTACCTGAAACATGGGTCAACTTTGGAGGTATCGTTCCCACCGATTTTGATCCGATTAAAAATCCTGTAGGTGCTGGGCCATTTAAAGTTAAAGAATTTATTCCTGGGCAGCGTTCTACATTTACCCGATTTGAAAATTATTATAAAGAACATCTTCCTTATGCAGATAGTCTGGAAATTATAGATTTTAAAGATCAAATATCACGTTTAAATGCATTGCTTTCTGGTCAAATTGATATCGCCAATGCCATCACTCCCGAATATAAAAAAATCCTAGAAAAAGCCAGTCATATTCAGACTTATTACTCGCAAACCAATATTCATAATGGTTTCGATTTTAATACCCAGCAAGCTCCCTTTAACCACCCCAAAGTCCGTCAAGCATTCCGCTTAATTGCCAACAGGGAAGAACTGGTACAAAGAGCATTAAATGGTGAAGGTCGTATAGCCAATGATTTATATTCACCACAAGATCCCGTTTATTTATCAAGTTTACCGCAGCGTAAACAGGATATAGCCCAAGCAAAACAATTGTTGGCTGAAGCTGGTTTTGCAAATGGATTATCTGTTGAATTAATTGCACCAGCACTAAATAGTCAGGCAGCAGTCATATTTGCAGAACAGGCAAAACTTGCCAATGTTACGGTGCGTGTGAAACAGGTCGATATGGCAACCTTTAATGGTCCTCAACGCGATAAATGGCAGTTCTCCACAAATAGCATCAACGTCGGAACACCTTATTTGTCAACAGCTGTTGTGAATGATGCACCGATTTCAACAACACAAAAAATAAATTTTAAAGATGCTCAATTTTCAGATTTATTTCTGAAAGGTTTATCCGAGCCTGATGTAGAAAAACGCAAAACCATTTTAGAACAGGCGCAGCGTATTCAGTATGAACGGGGTGCGATGCTGATTTGGGGATTTAGTAATTCAATTGATGCTGCATCTAAACAAATTGGTGGCTTACATGCAGAGCATACTATTTTTTCAACTTGGCGATTTGAAAAGCTATGGAAAGCCTAAGATAAATAATTACCCTTTTCTCAAAATATAAAAAAACTGCGATATTCGCAGTTTTTTTATCAAAGATAAATCATTGAGCTGGTACAGTAATCACTGATAATTTTTCAACACCGACCCTTTCAATACCTGCCAATAATTTTGCTACAGTGCCATAAGGAACAGTTTCATCAGCATTTAAGTTTAAAGCCAAATGACTATTTGCATTTTTACGAGTTTGAATTTCTTTTTCAAAATTTTCAAGGGCAACCTTATCTTTATCCAAAAAGATTTCACCTTTTGGATTTACGCTAATCACGACCGCTTTACTTTGATCCATTGATTGGGTTGGTGCTGCTTTTGGCAAATTCACTTTGACAGTATTAGTCAATAACGGTGCGGTGACAATAAATACAATCAATAGAACCAACATCACATCAACCAGTGGTGTAACGTTGATTTCACTAACTACATCGTCTTCTTGCGAGGTTGAAATAGCCATTATGCAAACACTCCTTTTTCTTTGACTTCTTTATTCCCCAGATCAGTTTTTTGGGTTACTGAAGAAACAGGTGGAGTATTGCTGCTGATATTCAGTTGAAAGCCCGCTTTTTGATTCAGGCTGACAAAGTCTGTAGCAAAATCATCCAAATCTGCTCCGATTGATTTCACTTTACGAATGAAATAGTTATAAGCCAGAACTGCAGGAACAGCGACAGCAATACCAATACCTGTTGCAATCAATGCTTCACCAATCGGTCCTGCTACAACATCCATACTTGCATTACCCGATTTTGCGATTGCCTGTAAAGCATGAATGATCCCGAAAACTGTACCAAACAAACCAATAAATGGCGCATTATTACCAATTGACGCCAGTACAGCAGATCCTTTTTCAAGTTGACGGCGCTCTGTTAAAATCTGCTTGCGTAAATGACGTTCTAATAGATCCTGACGACTCCAGCTATGCTGTAAATCCTGATGAGTTTTGTCATCAGCATTGATTAAAGTCTGGAAACCTTCATTGGCAATACGTGCAGTTGGACCATCCGATTGCTTGGCCAAGTTAATGGCTTCATTGATATTCTTGGCAGTCCAGAATCTGTCCACAAATGCCTTACTTTGTTTAGTGGCTTTTTGCGTTTGAAAAACTTTAACAACGATCAAGACCCATGTGATAATGGAAAATATAACGAGCAACCAAATCGTAGCATCATGAATCAGTGAATTAATGTCTGACATTTTTTAAATCCTCATATTAAATCAATATTTATTTTGGTAATTGGTAGTGAATAGGTACGTCCACCCAGCCTTCAACTGCTGTATTGCCTTTTTTTGCAGGTGAAAATTTCCATTGTTTAACTGTTCTAACAGCAGCACTGTCGAGCACTTTTTTCCCGCTACTTTGTTTGACATCTACAGATGCAGGGCTACCATTCGGTAAAACTTTGACACGTAAAATGACTGAACCTTCCCATCCTCGTTCCAAAGCCTGTTCGGGATACTCTGGAGCAGGATTACTCAAATATCCTGCATAGCCTCTGGCTTCTGTCACGGGCAAGTTTTCTTCAACAGGCTTACTTACAACTGGTTCAGGTTTTACCTCCTGTTTCACGACAGGTTCAGCAACTGTCTTTTGAGGAATAACCGGCTCTTTTTCGACCGGTCTTGGTGCTTCCTGAGTTTTCTGTACCGGTTTAGGCTTTGGCGTCTCTAATGGTTTTTCAACAGGTTCTGTTTTTTTAGCAATAGGGGGTACCTTGGGCTTTTGGGTCACAGGAGGTATCCTGGGTTCAATCGGCTTGGGTGGCTCAATCGGTTTTACTATTTCAACCACGACTGGTTTTGGTTGTATAACTTTTTGCTCAGATACAGGAAAATATTTAGAGACATACCAGATAACAGTATGCGCAGCAGCAACTGCCAATAATGCCAAAAGAATTTTATTCAACTTTGGATCTAAAGGTTTTCTAACCTTTGAAACCGAATGTATAAAAGGATCTGCAATTTCAGTAGCGTTCTGCAATGTTGCGTAGTGCTCATACAGCAATGCCTTTTTTTGATGATTTAGACTAATCTCACTCATAACGAATAATGACAATAGAAATAAAGATTAAGCTAAATTTGCATAAGCCATGCCAATGATTTATGTTTTTGTTTTTACTGGAAATAACATTATAAAATATATAAAAACCAATATTTATTGTTGCTTTTGAGACAATATTTGTTGTTATGTCAACATGAACCCCGTTGATATTCAAGGGGGTTCAAAACTAATCATTTAAAGTTATATCCAAGCAACGGTAATACTTCTTCTCCAATTCTATAGGCTTCCTCTAAATGCGGATTGCTGGCTAGAATAAAATGCTCCACTCCAATATCGATATATTCTTGCAGGCGCTGTGCGACCTGCTCATAACTCCCCACAATAATACCATTTGGCCCTCCTCTGACTTTGGACATCCCTGCCCAAAAGTTTTCACTAACAAATAGATCCTCAAAACGGGAACTTTGTGCAAGTGCCTGCTGGCGTTTTGCCCCAACAGATTCAGTATCCGATTTTTCAAAGCCCAAATTTTCTTTGGCAATCGTTTCATGCATCAGCCTAAGCTCTTGATATGCCTGCTCCTCAGTAGGACGAGCCAAAACATCAATACGCATACCAAATTTAACTTTACTGTCAGGATAGTGTTTTTCAAAAAAAGCCTTTGTCTGATCAATCACCTGCTTCTGCTGTGCTACAGGCTCTCCCCAAGTCAGGTGGATTTGAGCATGACGGCCAGCAACATGCAAAGAAGCGTCACTTGCTCCAGCCAGCCAGATACGTGGAACTTCATATTGATTCATTGGATAGCGCAAACCACCATTTTCAACACGATAAAACTCGCCATCATAATTAAAGGGTGAATGATGCGTATAACCTTTGACAAAATCTAAAAACTCGTTGGTACGGGCATAACGTTGATCATGTGCAATAAAGTCACCATAAGAACGTTGTTGTTCTCCCCCTCCACCAGAAATGACATTCCATTCGACCCGCCCGTTACTCACACGCTGTAAACTGGCTGCCATCTGACTCGCATAAGCAGGATGAATAAACCACGGTTGAATAGCGATTAAAAACCGTAATCGCCTTGTCTCACGTGCCAGAGCAGAAGCCCAAACCCACGGTTCTTCTGTCTGAGGAAAGGCAGGAATAAGAACACCATGGAAACCAACAATATCGGCAGCTTGGGCAACTTGTTTAATATAATCAAAATAGGCAAAGTGCTGATCATCATGTTGCGGTGCAACGCGTTGAGGAGCTTGATTCGGTTTTAATTGATTCCATTCGCCGCGTGTATGTAAATTATGTGCACGGCGTCCGTCACCATGTACAGGGATTCTCCACAAAAACTCAACAGACATAATTTATCTCAATAATCCAGATTAAAAATTAAATGCTTAACAACATCTATAGCGATGACACAGAAGGTTTTGCAGGAAACATGCCGGGTTTTATATTTTTTTATATAGCAATAATATATTGAATTTTATAGAGATAAAAAATAGAGTTAAAAGTCAGGTGTTGGAATTTCAACACCCTTTTGATTTTTTTGCACATAGAACAACAAACAATACAGATGAAATCGTATCTAAATTCAAAGAAACACATAATGAATTGATTAATATAGTAATTTTATTTTGGCTTACTTTTTGCTGAACAGATGATAAATGATTATCAGCTGTCTATATTATGCGAATTTTTTCTACCGGTATTCTCGTATTTGGTCTTTCTAGCTTAGCTTTAGTGGCATGCACTAAACAATCTGATGGCAATAAGAGTCCAAGTCATACCCAATCCTCAACTCAACAACAATTAAGAATTGCTGTAGTTGCCAATGGCACATCTGGGACTGTTGATTTTATTGGGATACCACAACTTATTGCACACGATCAGGTATTTCTGGATGCATTAAAAAAGAAAAATATAAAATTACAGTGGGAACCTGTCACGACAGCGGCTGTTGCTACGCTGGTCAATGAAAGCTTTATCAATAACAAAATTGATTTTGCATATTATGGCAATCTTCCAGCCGTTGTTTTAAATGCAACAGGAGTAAAAACCCAGATCGTTGTACCTGGTAGCGTTGGTAATAATGTCTACCTCATCGTCCCACCAGATTCAAATGTAAAATCAATTGAAGATTTAAAAGGGAAAAAAATTGCACTACATCGTGGTCGTCCATGGGAAATTAATTTTTCGAAACTCATTCAAAGCAAAGGCTTAGACTTAAAAGATTTCCAAATTCTTAATCTTAATCCTCAAGCAGGTGCGGCTGCTTTATCCGCCAAAAGTGTAGATGCCTTCTTTACCCTAAGTGATGCTTTAACATTAGAAGATCGTAAATTAGGAAAAATCATCTGGTCATCTCAAAGCCTTCCTGCTGAGTGGAAAATGCGTGCAGAACTTTGGGGACGTACTGAATATATTCAAAACAATCCCGAAGCAACACAGATACTTGCTGATGCTACTGTTCGGGCAATGAATTGGGTGGCTACACATAAAGATGCTTATGAACAGAGTCAAACAAAATTTGGACAACCCTTAAGTGTGATTCAACGTGAATATAACAATACCGCCAGTTCTTGGGTACAAGACTGGACACCGAGTTACCGTGTTGATTTTCTGAATCAACATTATACCAACGTGATTGATTACGCATTAAAAGCACAGTTGATACAAACACCTATTCAAGCCAAAGATCTACTTAATCCTCAATTTACCGAAAAAGCGATAGAAAATTTAAAAGCAGCTCAACCTTAAGCCAAGACAGGAGATATAAGCATGAAAAGCCTTGCCAATAGCCTGTCAAATACAGGAGTAACACATAAAATATCGAAAAAAACCAACAAAATAAAACCTGAGCTGATGTATAGCATATTGGCTTTTTTATCACCTATTTTAGTCATATTACTGTGGTACATCGCTTCTGAAAAACAACTTTTCCCCTCACAGATTTTAGTTCCGCCACAAACAGTATGGAATACATTTATAAGCTTACTCCACAGTGGTGAGTTAGGTATGCACCTCAAAGACAGCCTTTATCGTCTTGTGTTTGGCTTTAGCATAGCTACAATCTCTGGGATCTTTTTTGGAATACTCTACGCAACCTTTACGACATTTCGAAACTACACATATGTGTTATTTAATGTGCTGTATCAAATTCCAATCTTTGTACTTATTCCAATTTTTATTTTGATTTTTGGCATTGGTGAAATTTTTAAAATACTGCTCATCATTAAAGCTTGTTTCTTTCCAATTGCTTTGGCAACAGCAGATGCCGTTAAAAACATTCCCAAACAATATATTGAACTTGGCAAGATATATAAATTTAAAACATGGAGCTGGCTTAAATTCATTATTTTCCCCACCACATTACCACCGGTTATAAGCGGATTACGTATAGCCTTAGGTCGGGCATGGCTTATTTTAGTCGCTGTGGAACTACTCGCAGCTGGTACTGGGATAGGGCAAATGATGGAGCTGGCTCGTCAAATGTTACGTTTAGATATCGTGATGGTTGGTGTTTTTATTACAGGTTTAATTGGCTTTTCTCTAGATAAAGTGTTGCGCCTTTTGGAACAACGGTTTTCCCGTTACCAACCACAAATCTCTGGAGAAAAAAATGTCTAGCCCCTTCTTCTCTATCCAAAAATATATCAGGCAACATCACATAAAACTTCAGGGCTTGGTTTTGCCAATCTTGTTACTCATACTTTGGCAATATAATGCCGGACGTGGTGCAAGTCAGGCTTATGCATTTGTTCCATTACAGAGTATTTATTCAGCCTTTATCACACTTTTAACCAATGGTGAGCTATGGCTAAACACATGGGGTAGTCTAAAAAAGGCTGCTCTCGGTATTATCATTGGTTCTTTTTCTGGCATTTTACTTGGTTCCCTGATGGCTTATTCCAAAGTCATTCATGGATTCGTTTCACCTTTATTTAACAGTATCCGCCAAGTTCCTCTACTGGGCTTAACGCCACTTATCGCACTATGGTTTGGCAATGGTGAATCAGCCAAAGTTTTCATTATTGCATTGGCCTCATTTTTTCCGTTAGTCATTAATACCTTTCAAGGCTTAAGTCAAAATGAGCACAAATATCATGAGTTAGCCAAGATTTATCAACTGTCCGTCTGGAAAGAGTTCCAAAAAATTCGTTTACCTCAAGCTCAACCTTATATTTTGACTGGATTAAATCTGGCTGTGCCTTTTACATGGATCACCACCATTGCAAGTGAGCTACTCTTTAATGCTGGCACAGGTTTAGGCAATTTAATGATGAAAGCAGAAGTGAATGCAGAAATGGATATCATTTTAGTTTGTGCGATTAGCGTTACCCTCTTGGGGATTCTCATGACAACTTTCGTCCATCTCCTCGCAAAGCGACAACTGAAATGGCGCCCCCAAAATTTAACCTGACTCGGTAGGATGACTATGACATTTTCAGTACTTTCCATAAAAAAATTAAATAAGTCATTTCAGCGTGACGATAAAACCTTAACCGTTTTAGATGGTATTAATCTTGATATTCAACAAGGGGAATTTATTTCCATTGTTGGAAGTAGCGGCTGTGGCAAGTCTACACTGTTGCGACTGATCGCAGGTTTAGATCAGGATTATCAGGGAGAAATTTTACTCAATAAAACCCCGATTCGTGAACCAGACCTAAAACGCGGCTTGATTTTTCAGGAGCATCGTTTATTACCATGGCTGAATATCACAGAAAATATTGGTTTGGCTTTGGAAGAAACGGCATTCACACAAAATGAAAAACAATCGCTGATTCAGGAGCATATCAACATTGTTGGTTTGCAAGGTTTTGAAAAATCTTATCCTCATCAACTATCTGGAGGGATGGCGCAACGCGTTGCCATTGCTCGTGGCTTGGTTAACAAACCCGATATTTTGTTATTGGATGAACCCTTTGGGGCACTCGATGCAATGACTCGTGGTCATTTACAAGTTGAATTACAACGTATTTGGCAACATGAAAAAATTACCATGATATTGGTTACCCATGATATTGAAGAAGCCGTTTATTTAGGTGATCGGGTGATTATTATGTCTGCCCGTCCTGGAAAAATTAAAAATATCATTGATATTCCCATTACCCATCCTAGACAGCGTTCTAGTGATGCTTTATTCAAATTACGAAATCAGGCATTAAATCAACTTGATCATATTTAGAGAATATTTTCATATATGTTTTGATTATATTTTTATTTCATAAATATGACAAACAATGTTATCTAATATTAACCACACACATTTTAAGGAACACTAATATGGGATTATCAATCTGGCATATCGCATTATTTGCAATAGTCGTAATATTATTATTTGGTACATCTAAATTAAAAAATTTAGGTAAAGACTTAGGTGGTGCAATTAAAGATTTTAAAGACTCTGTTAATGAAGATGATCAAAAGACACCGCTAGAACATCAAACCCAATTAAAAAATGTTCACACACATGATTTAAATAAAGAAAATCATCATTCATAAGAAGCACGCCTTATGTTTAACATCAGTTTCGGCGAATTACTACTCTTTGCAACGATTGCATTACTGGTTTTAGGTCCAGAGAGATTACCTCATACATTAAAATCAGTTTTGATAAAATATCGTAAAATCAAAACCCAACTGAATAAACTACAAACTGATTTTGAACGCGAACTGGAACTGATTGAATTAAAACAGGTCATGCAAGAAGAATTAGCCAAAATTAAAAATATGGAAGATCAACTGAAAATACAACTAGAAAAAATGCAGTCTGAAATCAATGAACTGCATGATTATTCTGAAAACATTTCAAATAAATTCAGCCCTAAAATCTATGCACTCCAGCCCTGCCCGTCACCCCCCTTTACAGTGCCATATTTAGCAACACGTCAAATTGATTTAATCATGGAGGGGATCGCCGCATGAGCAAAGCTGATCAATCACTTTTGGATCACGATCTCAATGAAATGAAATATACGGAACATCTTAAAGAGTTGCGTAAACGTCTATTGCTGAGCATTTCAGTGATTTTTACCACATTTTTATTACTACTCCCCTTAGCAAAACATAATTATCATATTTTAGCCGCCCCTTTGCTTTCTATCCTGCCTAAAAACTCAACCATGATCGCTACTGATGTCATGAGTACGTTCATTGCTCCATTTAAACTCAATATTTATCTGGCAGTCCTGATCAGCATTCCCTTTATTTTGTATCAGTTTTGGCGTTTCATTGCTCCTGCACTGTATCAGCATGAAAAGAAACTCGGAATCATACTTACTGTTTCAAGTAGTAGCCTGTTTTACCTAGGTTTAGCATTTTCCTATTTTATTATTCTTCCTTTAGCACTGAATTTTTTTATTCTTACATCACCAGAACAAGTTTTACCTATGACAGATATTCATAGCTATCTGGATTTTTGTTTAAAATTATTTTTGGCATTTGGTATCGCTTTTCAAATCCCAGTTGTCACTTATATATTAATATTGGTTGGTTTATTATCTATCCAACAACTTGAAAAACATCGGAAATTAATTATTGTTTTTTTCTTCTTTATCGCCATGCTGATCACACCACCTGATGCCTTAAGCATGCTGGCTTTGGCTATTCCAATGTGGTTACTGTTTGAACTGGGCTTAGTAATAACAAAAATAACTTTAAAATCAGAACAATGAACATTAATTACTAATGTTCATGCAGTTTCATTTTTTGATGGTAGCAAGTTATAACGTGTCAACAGATTTCTTAAAACATTACGGGTAATTCCTAACATTTTTGCTGTTTTAACTTGATTATTCCAGCAGCTAGAAAAAGCAGTATTGACAATTTTATCTTCAATCACTTGCCATGCTTCGCCATCATATTCCTGAAACAGTCGTTTTAATATATTTTCAAACTCCTGTAGCAAATCATTATCGGTAAAACTGCTGATACTCTCGCGTTCTTCAGAAAATCTGAGATGCTCAACATCTATGGTTTTTCCTCCACCAATCAATAATGCATACTGAATATTATTTTCTAATTCACGTATATTTCCAGGCCAGTTATAGTTTAATAATGCATTGCGTGCCCGATCACTAATACTTGGTTTTGATGTAATCAGCTTTTGCGAATATGAGTTTAAAAAATAATCAACCAGAGGCAATATATCTCCTTTACGTTCACGCAAAGGCAAAATCTTTAACATTGCCACATTTAAACGGTAGTATAAATCCAGACGAAATTTATTTTCAGCAACCGCTTTTCGTAAATCTACATGCGTACCAGAGATGATACGGACATTAATCGGGATGGGCTTGCGTCCGCCCACTCGAGTTACTTCTTTTTCCTGTAGAACACGAAGTAATTTCACTTGAAGTGATAAAGGTAACTCACCAACCTCATCAAGAAACAAAGTTCCGCCATCAGCAGCTTCAAATATCCCTATTCTGGTTTTATGTGCTCCTGTAAATGCACCTGCTTCATAACCAAAAAACTCTGATTCAGCTAAATTTTCAACCAGCGCTGCACAGTTAACTGCCAAAAAAGTTTTATTTTTTCGATCACTTTTTAGATGAATTTCACGTGCAATCAATTCTTTTCCCGTTCCAGAATCACCTTGAATGATGACACTCGCTTGACTCGGCGCAATCGTTTCAACTTGACTCAATAATTTTCTCGAGTTTTGATCAGAAAAGATAATTGCTTTTGCCCGAATGGGTTTTATCGGCACACCATTATCAGGTAATGTGATGACCTTATAATCATTTTCCAAAAAGGAGCTCATATATTTAAACCTTATAAT
>NZ_OOGT01000402.1 GCF_900323515.1 Acinetobacter stercoris
AATATGAATGATCTAATCATTTTTAATCCTTATTACTTTACATATGTTTTTATTAATGCTCATTATATTTTTTGGTAGAAATAGATCAGATATTCAGTGGCATAAGCCAAAAGCTATCTAATCACTTCATCCCAAAGATCAGCTTTAATCCTAGTAAAGTCATTACCCCACCTGCAACCCGATCAAATATCTTTTTAAACTTGAGATAGACACGGCGAGGTCTCTCTGCTGACAAGGCAACAGCTACCAATGAATACCAACCTGCATCTATAAAGAAGCACAATACAGGCAAAACAAAGTAGAAATAAATTGGAATTTCTTTTGGCAATAGTGCAGTAAAGATACTGGCTAAAATAATCGTCATTTTAGGGTTAGAAAGCTGTGTAAATAAGCCCCAACGATACGCTTGCATATAACTCATTTGAGTTTTAGGATTGGTTAAGGTTTCAACAGGTTCTTTGGCATGACGAATAATATTGAAAGCCAACCAAAGCAAATACAAACCACCAAAAATTTTCAATCCAATATAAGCTGATGGTACAGCCAATAAGACAGCCTGTAAGCCAATTACAGCTAGAAAACCGAATAAAGCTGCACCCGTACCTGTACCTAAAGCTGTAAACAAACCATGCTTACGTGAAATAGCAATAGAGTTTTTTGCAACATATATAAAAGTTGGACCTGGACTAATTGCACCTAACATCAGTGCCAAAGCAATTGAGCCTAAAATCAGTAAAGAGTCCAAATGTTACACCATCGTCAAATATTAAATCCGCGTTATTTTACGCTTATACATCTTAATTTTATATGACAAAATCCGCATAATTTATATTTAATTGGCGTCTTTTTTAGAAACTTGCTGAAATTCATAAATTGCGACTATGACACAGCAGATAATCCAAAAGATTAAATACTCATCTCCCCCCTGAGACCATGTCCAAGCGAAATGACCTCTTACAATATTCAAAGCAATGCAGGCAACCAATAAAATAATAGCAGCGCCAATTGCAGCATATCTGGTACAAATTCCCAATATTAATGCTACACCGCATCCAAGCTCGCCCAAAGCTGCGAAATAAACCCATATTTCAGCGGGATGGAAACCAACTTTAGCAAAAAAATCAACGATAGTCGGGTTTAAATGTGGAAANACAGAAAATTTACCAAATGCTTCTGGCAAGAGAAATAAACCACATATAATTCTTAAT
>NZ_OOGT01000019.1 GCF_900323515.1 Acinetobacter stercoris
TTTTAAAGTAAAATTATTGGTTTTTATAAAATTTTAAAGTAAAATTATTGGTTTTTATAAAAAAGCGTTAAAAGACAAACCTTATGTGGTTGCAATATAATGAAGCAGATAATACATTCTGCTTCGAGTCTATACTAATGATTTATAATTCAGTTACATGCAATTCACACCAGAATATCACAAGGTAATTTGTCATTGGATAAAGTATTGAATTTATAAATAATGAGCAAAATTTAATTGTTATATTCCAATTAAATCTTTCAACATCTTTTTAAATAACTCTCGTTCTTGCGAACTATATTTTGAAAAGATTTCTTCCTGATGACTTTCTGCAATATTGTATAACATCAAAGCTGCCTTATTTCCATTTTCTGTCAATTCATAAGCATTGCCAGTATCTATTAACAAGCCTTTTTGAGCCAAAATTTCGGTTGCCTGATCAATTTCACGAATTGGCATTGCAACTTCACGTAATAAATCATCTTTGCAGGTCGCCGTTTTACTTTCTAAAACCAATAGTAAACGTGCTTCACTGGTACGAAATCCACTGGCTAGCTGCTTTGGATGGTAATCGTTCTGATATGCTCTGACTGCTTGCGTTAATAAATAGTACATATTGTGATAAAGCTTTCCAGGGAAAATATCTTCTCCTTTTTCTGGCTTTATATTTAAGCTTGGATGCGGTAATACAGCAGAATATGCTCCCTGATGATACAAAAGCGGTGATCGTCCATGATCATGAAATTTCACAACTTTACCGAGAATAATCCAGTGATCTCCTCCTTCAATAATGTTGTATTTTTCACATTCGAATGCAGCGGAACAATTTTTGAATAATGGTGTATTTGTATCACCTAAATCAAATTCAACATTTGCAAACTTATCTTCACCTCTTTTGGCAAATTTGTTGGAAAGCTCAATTTGTGCTGCTGAAAGAATATTTACAGCAAAATGTGTAGACTCTTCAAATATACGAAAACTGGATGAATTTTTATCAATACTCCATAAAATTAATGCTGGGTCTAGTGATACAGAATTGAAACTGTTTGCGGTAACACCAACCTTTTCACCCACAGCATTTTGTGCCGTCATAATCGTCACGCCTGTTGCAAAATTACCAAGCGCACGGCGGAAAGCTTTTGCATCTATCTTTTCACCAAATTCAAATTTATTTAGACTATTCATTTTCGACTCCCTGTCATATTCTATTTCTCATTAAGCTGATTCATAGCGTAATTCTGAATCAGCTTATTTTGATCCGAGGTCTTAAACCATTGTTGGATCAGCTTCCATTCCCATGACAGCACGTCCTAAAATTTGTGCACAAACATCATAATCCGTATAAGCATGTGCGCCAGTCATATGTGAATCGCGGAATAATCGTTGTAATTCACTGCTGTCAAGAAAACTAGTCGCGCCAGCGCCAGCCATTAAACGGTCAACAGCTTCTATACACATCTTCACAGCATAGGCTTGATTGGTACGCCAAAAGGCTAAAGTTTCAGCACTTGGATATTGTTTATTTTCACCATGAGTCTTGTGGTCTTGCCATGTTTTTTCTAAAAATGCACGTGCTGCTGCAACCTGATGGGTAGACTCAGCGATTCGCATAAGTGCTGGTGTTGCAAGCCCCACACTGGCACCTGTATAAGCGCGAACACGATTTCTTTGTTTTTCTTTAAATGCTTCCACCATACGCTCAGCTACACCTAAACTCACTGCCGCAAAGCCGCTTGCAAAATAAGGTCGGTAAGGAGAATAGAAAATTTTTGAATCAGGATATAAATCAAATCCAGCAGACTTTCCTTCCATCATATCTTTAGCTTTAGAAATACGATATTCAGGGATAAAAACATCGACCAACTTGAGTTGTTTAGATCCACTACTCTTAATTCCCTGAGCAAACCAGTTATCGACAATTTCATAATCACTTCGAGGTATAACACCAAAGCAATAAATTTTATTTCCTTCTGCATCAAAGCGATTAAAGCCTACAATAGCGTATTCTGCATGGTCACAACCACTACTCCAGCCATATTCTCCATTTAAAATCACACCACCTTCTGTTTCCTGAACTTTCCCGAAAGGTGCGATAGAACTACTCGCAGTAGCATCTGGATTTGTAAGCCAGATTTCATCCTGTAGTTGTTTACTAAACATTGCAATCTGATGACTATGCGTACACAGTAAACTGAATGCCCAAGCTGTACCTGCACATGCACCTGCTAAAGTTACAATGCAGTCCGCAAACTCTGGCAAACTCATTTCCAATCCACCATAAACTTTAGGTTGAAAAGCCTTGTGTAAACCGATATTTTTTAAAAGTGCAATATTCTCATCAGGTACTTTTCGTAGCTGTTCTGCATTCTCAGCGTTGGCAGCAATTTGTGGCAATATATCTTTTACTTTGTCTAGCATAGACTTTGTACTAATCAATGGTGATGAAGCCTCTGTATAAACAGCAGCATTGAAGTTATCATTTGAGTGGTATGCATGTAGATCACTACGATTTGAAATAGTATTTTCCATTTAAATTCATCCTTTTAAAATTAAATCCATTTTTATAGACATCTTGTCTAATGTTGATTTTTTAGAGATTGAATTTATTATTCATTATTTAATGTTGATCGTTAATGCACTTTTCAGATTTAAAATTGTACTTTTCATTGAAAAAAATTGAATCACAATACTGTATTTCCACATACTATTAAAATTAAACCTATTATAAAATAATAATTAAAATACAATCACTTAAATAACAAATGAAAAAATTCAATACTTATAACCTCTGTATATTATTCATTTAGATAAATAAAAAAGTTAATTTTCATCCTAAATCATAACAATTGATCTAATAATTTTTAGTATCTTAAATCACTCAATAATTACGATAAGCTATTTCCAGAATATGCTTAAAAAAACAACAACAAATCTCATTATAAAATAAAACTAAATAATTCTCAGATAAAGATCATAGTTAATTAATTAACTTACCAATCTGTAATTTTAGATCTTTTAGTAAAAATCATTACTCTATCTCAAAAGTGAGGTCTATATGGATAAACAGAACCAGCGATCTGGCGTACTATATGCCATATATATGTTATTGAATCCTATACCATTTGGTTTTTTTATTGCCGGTTTGATTTTTGATATATTTTACAATAACAGTGCACAGATATTTTGGGCCAAGGCAGCAAGTTGGGTTTATTACTTTAGGTTTAATCCTATCAATCATCCCCCGTTTAATTAATTTATTTTATGTATGGTTTAGACCTGTTACCGCTCAACGTAGAGTAGATATTTCCGGATTCTGGCTATACGGATTTGCCATTATAGCTGCAACATTTAATGCATTTATACATAGTCGGGATGCTTTTGCCATTGCTCCTGCCAACGTCATTCTCTCAATCATAACAGTCGTACTCATTGGCTTACATTACATTTATCAGGCAAGCAGTATGAACAATAAACTGGTTGGAGAATAAAATGAAAATATTATATAAATACCTCTTCATAAGTTTAGCTGTTCTTGAATTATCTGCATGCACTGGCGGTAATCCAGTCGATCCAAAACTTCAATATGGTGCAGATCCACAATTACCTAAAACACGAAATTTCCTTGTTCCACCGATGAAAGTCCCTAAAGGAGTAGGATGGAAAAAAAATCAAGTGCCAACTGTCGCCTCAGGATTGAAAATTGAGAAAATTGCTGATCAATTAGAACATCCACGACAACTTTATACCTTACCTAACGGGGATATTCTGGTCGTGGAATCAAATGATCCTGGTGAAGAAGCCATTACCACACCTAAACAATATATTGCAAACAAAGTCAAAGGACTTTCAGGAAAAGCAGGTAAAGGCGGTAACAAGATTACCCTGTTAAGACTGGAAGCAAATGGTCAATGGAAAAAATATGACTTCCTGAATAATCTGCACTCTCCTTTTGGGGTGCAACTGATTGGAGACTCACTGTATGTTGCAAACACGGGTAATATCATGAAATTTCATTACCCTAAAGATGCAACAAAAATTACAGACTCTGGTACTGAACTGGCTGATTTACCAAGCACTATTAATCATCACTGGACAAAAGCTTTACTGGCAAGTAAAGATGGAAAAAAACTGTATGTTGGTGTTGGTTCAAACAGTAATATCACTGAAAATGGTTTGGAAGTTGAATATAGACGTGCAACTATTTTAGAAGTTGATACCCTCACAGGAGCAAGTCGAATTTATGCCAGTGGTCTTAGAAATCCAACAGGAATCCAATGGGAACCTTCAACTGGTAAATTATGGACGATTGTTAATGAGCGTGACGAAATTGGTGATAGTTTAGTCCCTGATTATTTAACTTCAGTGCAAGAAAAAGGTTTCTATGGTTGGCCTTATAGTTATTTTGGTCAGCACATTGATGATAGAGTACAGCCGCAACGTCCCGATCTAGTCGCAAAAGCAATAAAGCCTGATTATGCTTTAAGTTCACATGCTGCACCTTTGGGATTATGGTTCGCAACGGAAAATATTCAATTACCCGATCCATATAAAAATGGTGCATTTGTCAGTAATCATGGGAGCTGGGATAGAGATCCTTTAAATGGCTATGATGTTATCTTCATCCCATTTGTAGATGGAAAGCCTAATGGTCTACCAGTGACAATCGTAAGTGGTTTCTTTGCCAAGGATGAAAAATCGTTATATGGCGCACCAGTTGGCTTAACTGAAGATAAATCAGGAGCTTTGCTTATCGCTGACGATGTAGGTAATACGATCTGGAGAGTGTCTTCCCTTTAATCAAATGAAATTTTTACAATCCTAGATTCAGATTGAAATGGTAAATATGAGATATGACTTAACTTAACCTGCTTCATCACAATTTTCTCTCTGAATAATCTTTTATCAGAAAACAAAAGCCAGTAATTTATACTGGCTTTTGTTTTCTTACTTTAAAAATTTTTTTTCCATGCAATTGGAGAGACCAATTGTTCGGCTTCATGATCAGGCCCGAGCGGAATCCCTGTACGATCACGTAAGGAAAGAGTCGCAAATAGTCCGATCAAGGTCATGCCAGCAAGATAAATTGCAACGCTACTCGTAGTCCCAGTTGTATTTACTAACCAAGAGGCAATCATTGGTGAAAATGCTCCACCCAAAATTGCTCCGAGTGCATATGAAATAGATACGCCAGAAAAACGAATAGAAGCTGGATAAAGTTCAGAATAAAAAGCGGACTGTGCTCCATAAGTCATGCCAATACCTACAGATAAAAGACATAAACCAATGGATACAGAAAAGATTGTTCCCATATTCACTAAAGGGAATAAAGCAATAACACCCACAAGCTGGATGAACCATCCTAAAATATAAGTTTTTCTACGACCAATTTTGTCAGATAAACCGCCAGAAATCCAGGTAAAGAGTAGCCATACTGCGGCTGAAATCGTCACGCTAATCAAAATAGGTGTTCTTGGTAAATGCAATGGACCATTAATGTCTGTCGTATAATTCTGAATAAAACCACCAGTAGTCATATAGCCTACAGCACTATTCCCAGCAAAAAGTAGAGCAGATAAAATCACTAAAGTACTATGATTTTTAAACAGATCAATAATCGGTGTTTTTGACGCTGATTTACGTTCTTTGATTTCCTCAAATACAGGGCTTTCTTCTACTGTCCGACGAATCCAATGTCCCACAAACAAAAGTACAATGCTGAATAAAAATGGGATACGCCATCCCCATTCAATAAAGGCATCACCAGGTGCAATAACACCACTCATTAATGCAAACATTGCTGAAGCCAGTAATAGCCCAAGAGGTACCCCAATTTGCGGGAATGAACCGAATCGTCCACGTTTATGTGTTGGTGCATGCTCAACGGCCATTAATACTGCGCCGCCCCATTCCCCACCCGCTGAAAGCCCTTGTAAAATTCTCAAAAAAAGCAATAGAATCGGCGCCAAAATTCCGATACTTTCATAGGTTGGTAAAAGGCCGATCAATGCTGTAGATAGTCCCATACAAACCAGTGTCATGACCAGCACTACACGGCGACCATATTTATCACCAAAATGTCCTGCTAAAAATGCGCCTAGTGGTCTAAATAAAAAACTTAGTCCAACAGTAGCAAATGCCAACAAGGTACCCAGCGCATTACCTGCTGGTGAAAAAAACAATTGTTTAAATACGAGTCCAGCCGCAGCTGCATAAATAAAAAAATCATACCACTCAACAGTAGTACCAATAATAGTTGCAAAGGCAACTTTCCGTTCATCCGCACTTAATTTATCAGTTGGAGCAACGCTTACGCTTGTTGTCATTTCCTTCTCCAAAACATGGAAGTCATTTCCATTTCTGTTGCGTTAAACAGGCTCAACCCTTAACTTTTTTAAAATCAAGCCCATTTATTAATATATTAACTATATAAAAACACTTAATCTTCAGATATATAAAATTTAATTTATATAGCTCTCCGAATTATTCCTGTCACAACAAAATACATTACATTTATTTAACATATTAACTATATTTGTACAAGTTTTATTCAAAAAAACACTGTGCTGTAAATTATAGAATAGGTAAGTGATCAGCATACTTACCTATTCAAAAGTATTTAGATTCCCATACACAAATATTTCAGCTCTTGGTAATCTTCAATACCATATTTAGAACCTTCCCTACCGCAGCCAGATTCTTTAATTCCACCAAATGGTGCAACTTCAGTAGAAATCAATCCTTCATTAATCCCAACCATACCATACTCAAGTGCTTCCCCTACTCTCCATGCACGGCTCAAACTTTCTGTATAGATGTATGAAGCTAAACCAAATTCCGTATCATTTGCCAGATGTATCGCTTCTTCTTCACTCGAAAATTTAAATACAGGCGCTAATGGACCAAATGTCTCATCTTTGGCAACGATCATGTCTGCCGTTACATCAGCTAAAACTGTAGGTTCAAAGAATGTGTGACCCAATGCATGGCGTTTACCACCTAAAACAATTTTTGCACCTTTGGATACTGCGTCTTGTATATGTTCCTGAATTTTTTCTACAGCTTTTTCATTGATGAGCGGACCTTGCTCAGCCCCCTGTTCAAAGGCTGGTGCAACTTTTAACTTAGAAACTGCTTCAGCTAACTTTGATACAAATTCTTCATAAACATTTTGATGCACCAATATCCGGTTAGTGCATACACAGGTTTGACCGCTATTACGGAATTTAGAAGCAATTGCACCCTCGACCGCACGATCCAGGTTGGCATCTTCAAAGACAATAAATGGCGCATTCCCCCCTAATTCCATGCTGATTTTCTTCATAGTCGAAGAACATTGTTGCATGAGTAATTTGCCAATCTGAGTAGAACCTGTAAAAGATACCTTACGTACTAAAGGATGCCCAGTCAGTACAGCACCAATATCTTTAGCACTTCCAGTAACGACATTCACCACACCTTTTGGTATACCTGCTTTTTCAGCTAATGCAACCAAGGCTAAAGCAGAAAGTGGAGTCTCGGAAGCTGGTTTAATAATAACCGTACAACCTGCTGCTAAAGCAGGTCCAACTTTACGGGTAATCATGGCATTCGGAAAGTTCCAAGGTGTAATCGCAGCCACAACACCCACTGGTTGACGAATTACAACCAGACGTCGCCCTTGCTTGTCATGCGGAATAACATCACCATAAGTACGCTTAGCCTCTTCAGCAAACCACTCTATGAAACTTGCACCATACAGGATTTCACCACGACTTTCGGTCATTGATTTTCCTTGCTCTGTACTGAGTATAACTGCAAGATCTTCCTGATTTTCTACAATTAGCTGATACCATTTTTTCAGTAATGCAGAGCGTTCTTTAGCTGTAGTCAGCTTCCATGACTGTAATGCCTGTTCTGCTGCTTCTACTGCATTTTCAACTTGTTTGGTCGTTACAGAAGGTACTTGTGCAATGACTTCATCTGTTGCTGGATTTGTAACCTGGAAAGTTTGCCCGTCATCAGCACTTAACCATTGCCCATTGATAAAAACCTGTAGTTTTAAAAGTTCCGGATTATTGAGTTGCATTTCTTTCGCCTTAATAAACACTTGGATTTTGTGATACGACTTCATCGACTTGTTTATATTTACCCAGTAACTGTTTCATTGATTTCATCAGCAAACTGGTATCGACACCAACAGCAACAAATTCCGTACCCAAATCCAGATATGTACGAGCCAGTTTTTCATCCGCCGACAATATTCCGGCTGCTTTTCCTGCTTTTCGGATTTTGTTTATACTATCCACGATAATTTTTTGCACATCAGGATGGGCAGGATTACCACGAAATCCAAGTGCAGCTGACAAATCAGCAGGACCAATGAAAATACCATCAATACCATCTACTGCCAGTATTGCATCCAGATTTTCCAACCCCTTTTTTGATTCAATCTGTACCAATACACAGATTTCATCACTTGCCGTATCCAGATAATCCGCAATGTTTTGCCAACGTGAAGCACGTGCCAGAGCTGAGCCGACACCACGGATACCTTCAGGTGGATACTGTGTTGCCCGAACCATGAGTTCAGCCTGTTCAGCTGTTTCCACCATTGGAATGAGTAAAGTCTGCGCACCAATATCCAACAATTGCTTGATTAAATTAACATCACCGATAACAGGTCGCACAACAGCCTGACTCGCATAAGGTGCGACAGCCTGTAATTGTTCTAAAATACTTTTTACATCATTTGGCGCATGTTCACCATCGATCAACAGCCAGTCATAACCAGCATTTGCGGCTATTTCAGCACAGTAGGCATTCGCTAGCCCAACCCACATGCCAATTTGCTGTTCAGTTTTTAGTTTCTTTTTAAAGTGATTGGTTGGATTTTTCATGTGTCTTGCTACCCTAAACAAAACGGAATGCGATAGAACCTAATTGATCATAATCAATATGGAAAGTATCACCTGCTTTTGCTGCAACTGGACGAGTAAATGAGCCACCTAAAATAATTTGTCCAGCCTGTAAAGTTACCCCATAAGGATGCAACTTATTAGCAAGCCATGCTACACCTTTTGCTGGGTGATTTAACACTGCTGCCGATACACCAGATTCTTCAATTACACCATTTCGATATAAAATTGCAGGAACACGGCGCAAATCGATATCGGTCGGTTTAATTGGACGACCACCTAAAACAATACCGGCATTTGCAGCATTATCTGAAATTGTATCGAAAACTTTACGGGTAATTTGTGTTTCAGGATCAACATTATGTAAACGGGCATCAATTATTTCAACCGCAGGAATCACATAATCTGTTGCATCAAGCACATCAAAAATCGTACAGTTCGGACCCGAAAGTGGTTTTCCAAGTATAAAAGCCAATTCAACTTCAACACGGGGCACAATAAAACGTGACATTGGAAGATCAGAACCTTCCTGAAAGACCATATCATCAAGCAATGAACCATAATCAGGTTCAGTAATATTAGATGAAACCTGCATTGCCCTTGATGTCAGACCTATTTTATGACCTACGAGTTTGCGACCTTCTGCAATTTTGTGTGCTACCCACGCTTTCTGGATTTCGTAGGCATCCTCAATGGTAATCTCTGGATATTGCAGTGAAAATTGACGGATTTGTTGCCCAGATTTTTCTGCCTGATCTAACTGTAAAGCCAGTTCCTGAATTTTAGCTTTATCTAACATCTCTAAATCCTTTTAGTTATTCGCTTTTAAAAACTGGTGAATATTATTTGATTTGAAATTCAGTACAGGATCAAGTTCCGTCATTTCAAATGAGATTGCCAATAAACGCTGATCTTTTAAGGCTTTGAAAAATCTTTCAATAATTTCAAATAGTTCTGTAGCGACTTTTTTACGTGTTTCAAGATCGCGCCCAGAACCCACTTTAAGTGTCATATGAACAAAAGCATAATCATGCTTTGCATCTGCCACGCGATACTTATCCATTCGGATTGCACGACTACGGATGCCACCCAAAGGGAAGACCCCTGTACCACCCAGAAAATTATTCACTTGTTCAAATAAATCCTGAAAATCGACAGAATCTTCCAGATTTGCACTATATTCAGCGATAAAATGTGGCATAAGAAATCTCCTTATTTAATATTGGATATATTCTGAATATCTTAATCAGCTCATTTTCCTAAACATAAGCCCCATAAACTAAAAAATACCAATTCCAATCTAATACCGTAGAAAACCTGTAAAGAAATCCATCGCTCTCATCTCTTTTCCAAAGTGGGAAAGGCTGTGTATTAAATAAAAATCAGATTTGCTGCGCTCCTCCCTTGAATAAAGGGAGGCTCAGTGAGACTAATTTTTTAAAATTATTTCAACTGATCAGGCAAAGGGAATATTGCATTAATCTGCCCAGTCCCCGAACTTGGAAATGCGGGTGTAATAATCTCAACAGATTTATTGTATTTATCCCAGCCCAGAGCACCAAGTAACATGGCAGTGTCATGCATACCACCTTCACCAAAACAGTACTCAGCATATTCTGGCAACATTGCCACAAACTCTGCCCATTCGCCACGTTCCCACATTCCAACAACATGCTTATCCACTTGACGATCCCATTCACGAGTATAAGAGTCCATTCCTCTTGAGGCTTCCCGATCCCAGATAAAACGATGTGAAAGTGAACCGCTAGCAAAAATGGCAACCGTCCCCTCATAGCGTTCAATCGCTTTTAATAAACCCTCACCAAACTTTTTACTGTCCTCAAGCTCATGTGATGTACAAAAGGCAGAAACAGAAACTACTTTAAAATGCTTATCCTGATTCATATAACGCATGGGAACTAGAGTTCCGTATTCCAGTTCCAGGCTTTTGATGTTGTGTGCCTGTACACGAATACCTGTTTTGGCAATTTCTTCTTGCATCAATTGCCCAAATTCAGGGTTGCCATCGTAATCATATTCCATATCTTTAATAAAATGTGGAAGCTCATTACTGGTATAAATACCTTGAAAATGTTCACCACAATTGATATGGAAAGCACTATTGACTAACCAGTGACTATCAAAGACAACGATGGTGTCTACACCTAATTCACGGCAACGACGACCAATTTCATGGTGTCCTTCAATTGCCTTCTTACGACAGCCGTTTTGCGGACCAGGGAGTTCAGATAAATACATCGAAGGAACATGTGTTATTTTTGCCGCTAAAGCTAACTTACCCATAATTTTCTTCCTGAAACAATTTTTATTTTCACATCCAGCAAGGCTATTGCACTTAAAAAAACAATAGCCTTCATCCTAAGGGAAAATTAAACACCCCATTTTGGTATATGATGTGACCCCATTGAAATACTGACATTTTTCAGTTCGGTGAACACTTCAAAACTATATTCACCACCTTCGCGTCCTGTCCCAGACGCTTTAACACCACCAAATGGCTGACGTAGATCACGTACATTTTGGCTATTAATAAATACCATTCCTGCCTCAATACCGGCAGCTAAACGATGTGCTTTACCAATATTACTGGTCCAGATATACGAAGCCAAACCATATTCAACATCATTTGCTAAACGTAACGCATCTTCTTCATCTTTAAATTTCAGCAAACAAACCACTGGCCCGAAAATTTCTTCTTGCGCAATACGCATACGATTATCAACATCGGCAAATACGGTCGGTTGAATAAATTGACCATTTTTTAAATGTTCAGGTAAATTTGCTGGGCGCTCAAGACCACCTGCAACCAGATTTGCGCCTTCTTCAATCCCGATTTTGATATAGCCAGTCACTTTATCATAATGCGCTTTAGTGATCATTGAACCCACTTGAGTTTTCGGGTCTTGAGGATCACCTACAATAATATTCTTAGCTCGACGTGCAAATTCTTTTACAAACTCATCATATACCGTTTCCTGGATAAAAATACGGCTACCTGCTGTGCAACGCTCACCATTAAGAGAGAAGATCGTAAATAAAGCTGCATCCAGAGCACGTTCAAGATCCGCATCATCAAAAATAATCACAGGAGATTTACCACCTAGCTCCATTGAATATTTTTTTATTCCCGCGCTTGCCATGATCTTGCGACCCGTCAATGTTCCCCCTGTGAAAGAAATCGCACGGACATCAGGATGTTTAACCAAAGCATCTCCAGCCGTTGCACCAAATCCTTGAACAACATTAAATACTCCTTCTGGAATACCGGCCTCCAAAGCCAAACGACCAAGTTCATTCGCTGTTAAAGGTGACAGTTCCGACATTTTCAGAACAGCTGTATTACCTAATGCCAAACAAGGTGCAGTTTTCCATGTTGCAGTCATGAATGGCACATTCCATGGCGAAACAAGACCACAAACACCCACAGGCTGATGCAACGTATAATTTAACATTTGGTCATCTACTGGATACGAATGACCATTCATTCGGGTGCAGACTTCAGCAAAGAAATTAAAGTTATGTGAAGCACGTGGGATCAGTACATTTTTAGTCTGATGAATTGGTAAACCTGTATCCAGCGTTTCCAGTTCAGCAATTTTTGCAACATTCTGGTCAATCAAATCACCTAAGCGGCGCATTAATTTAGCACGCTCTTTTGCAGGTGTTTTTGCCCATTTTGGTGCTGCTGTCTTAGCTGCTGCTACAGCAAGATCAATTTCTTTTTGTCCACCACTTGCAACTTCGCAAATCGCCTGATTCGTCGCAGGATTATAATCAGTAAAGGTTTCCGTACTTTCTACTTCTTTACCATTGATCCAATGTTTAATTACGTTCATTTCCAAATTCCCTTTAGATGATCAATTTGCAAAAAATTCTTTTTCAGACACAATAAAATTACGCAACTTGCCAATACCTTCGATTTCCACAACAACTTCATCACCTGGTATGACGTCCGATAACCCTTCAGGTGTACCAGTAGCGATCATGTCACCTGGATTTAATGTCATGAATGAAGAAATATATTCAATCAGAAACGGCACATTAAAAATCATGTCAGCCGTAGTGCCTTCCTGACGAAGTTCACCATTAACCCATGTTTTGAGCACCAGATTATTAGGTTCAGGCACAGATGCCGTATCGATGATGTATGGTCCAACAGGTGTAGTCGAATGACGGTTTTTCACTCTCAAATTTGGACGATAATAATTTTCTAGATAATCCCGAATTGCATAATCGTTACACAAGGTATAACCCGCAACATACTCAAGAGCATTTTCACGTTTGACGTTTTTGGCAGTTTTACCAATCACAGCAACCAGTTCACATTCATAATGCATATAGTCCACATTATCTGGGCGCCATGTTTGCTGATTGTGCCCTGTAAATGTATTTGGTGCTTTTATAAAAATAAGGGGTTCTTTTGGTGGCTCAAATGCAAGTTCACGAGCATGGTCAGCATAATTCAGACCTAACGCAAACATTGTTCCAGTTGCAGGTGGCAACCATTCTACATCTTGTTCTTTTAATACGGTGCCATCAGGCAGTCTTAGATTTAAATCATCAACTACTTCTACCTGAAATATTTCGCCGTTATGACGTATACGTGCAGATTTCATGATTTAAACCCCTTCTTCCCTGATCGTATTTTCAACGTAGCCAAGCTGATCGATATCAATACGTACAACATCACCATCGTTTAAATCAACACGACCAAGCGGTGTTCCGGTGATAATAATATCGCCCTCGTTTAATGGCATATAATCCGAAATTTCTTCAATAATCTGTTCAGGTGTACGAACCCAGTCCGATGTATTACCTGTCTGTTTCAATTCACCATTGACATAAACTCGTAATTCCAGATTTTCAATATTTTGAACCTGTTCCTTAGCAACAGCCTTTCCGAGGACACAAAAGCCATCTTGGCATTTTGCTTTAATGGCAGGTCGATAGTAACTATCTTCTGGTAAGCTTAATTCATTAATAACCACATAGCCTGAAATATGATCTAAAGCATCATTTTTTTTGACACGACTGGTACTTTTGCCAATAACAACACCAACAGCTGGCCCAGCCTGTAATATTTCTCCTGAACGCTTATAGACATTTTGCCCAGACGCATTTCTGGTATTAGGTGTTTTGATAAATAAAACAGGCTTAACAGGTTCTTTTACATAAGGTTTATGCTTAAACTGCTCTTTCAGTGATTCATACAATCCCTTATAATTCAAGGCAATACCAAATATATTTCCTTGTGTATCAATCTCTTGTGATGTGCTCATCTGATACTCTCTACTTTTCAATCTTGTCATTCCTGACTAGACTTTTCATAAATTAGTTAATATATTAACTTTATAGTTAACATCATAACTAAAAGCAAGCACTTTTTAAGTTATGATACAAAAAATTATACTTTTCATGGATGCGAAGGTATGAAAACAGAAATTATTCCAAACTTACATATGGTTGAAGTTTATGACCAACGCTATGCAGGTGAGGAAATCCATTATGAAGCTCAGGCGAAACTGGCAAATTTTTTTGGCATGAATATGCCCCCACACCGACATGACCGTTTTTTTCAAATCCATTTTTTTACTAAGGGTACTGTTCGGGTTTTTCTGGATGATGTCAAATATATTTGTCATGCCCCTGCTTTTTTTCTAACCCCACCATCAGTACCACATTCTTTTATCACAGATCCTGGGTGTGAGGGTCATGTGGTCACAATTCAGCAAAATATTGTATGGCCTCTTTTACAGGTCGATCTCAAGGTTCAACATATAGATCCAATCTGTTTACATTCCGCACAATTAAGTGAATCTTATTTAAAGGAACTTGTTTTACTTGAGACTTATCTAACTGAGTTAAAACTTGAATTTGAAACCAATAAACAGGCAAAAATGTTTGCACTAAAAAGTTTAGTCAATCTTATTTTCCTTCAAGTTATGCGCCTAGCCGAAGCAGTTCCTCAACGAGTAAAAAATGCAGGACATGATTTGGCTATTTTCAGGAAATTTAATGAATTAATTGAAACCTATTATGATCAACACTGGTCACTTGCACAATATGCTGAGCAACTTGCAGTTACAGAAACCCGTCTCAATGAGATATGCCGTCGACTCGCTGATATTTCTTCAAAAAAATTGATATATGATCGGCAAATGCAGGAAGCCAAACGCTTATTGATTTTTTCAGACACAGCAATCAACACGATCTGTTATCAGCTTGGATTTAAAGACCCAGCTTATTTTAGCCGTTTTTTTCAGCGTAATGCTGGCATGCGCCCTTCCGAATACAGGCAAAACCATTTTCAGGAAAATGGATAAGAATAATAGAATGAAAAACCAATGAAAAACCAATGAAAAACTTATATCAAGATCAATCATTATTGGTCAAAAGTGAAGGTATAAACGCCTTTGAAGCTATTCAGGCAAACCCGAATAATCGTTTGATTGAAGCAATTTTTCATCAGGACAAACCATTATTTGCCATATGGGAGAGCCAAAATGCCAAAGTCGTTGAACCTTTTTTACATGAAATATGCCTGAGCTACCACATCTCAGGAAGTATTCGTGTCAGGAATAATGTTATTGGTCAAAATAATGTGAAATTTAATTCAATTTCAATTTATGGCAAGCATGCTTATGAGTGGAATATTTACAACAAATTGATCTATGCCCAGCTTTACTTCTGGGATGATTTGTTAGATTTAGATAAAGATCAAATAACTCAACAATTAGTGCAAAAACATTTACATGGTATCCGTGATAACTGGATAGATGGATTTTTCAGGATGATTCTATCTTACTCATCCACGGATGAAAAAAAGCAATTTATTCTTAAAATGTACCTAGACTGTTTCAAGCATCTGCAAAAACAATATTTGTCCAAACAGACAAATTTGAATAGGCTACATGAAAATGGTGGTTTGACTTCTTTTCAGGTTGGAAAACTACAGCAATACATTGAGCAAAATTATCAACAGCAACTTAATATTAACGATTTTTGTAGTGCTATGAACTGTTCTCGCTCACATCTTTTTCGTGAATTTAAGAAAACATTCGGCACTACACCTTATCACTTTTTGAATCAAAAACGTTTAGAAGTGGCAAAGTCTTTACTTATCCAAGGGAATCCAATCCATCTGATTTGTAATAAAACAGGAATAGATACCCCAAGCAAGTTAAATTATCTTTTCAATAAATATGTAGGGATGTCCCCTAAACAATTTATAGACAATAACAGGGATATCAACTGATATTCCTGTTATTTAAAAACTTAAAGATCCAATACTAAAAATTTACCTTTAGCACTTGAACAACAAGGAAACATGCTTTTATTTTGCCGTTTTTCATCATCAGTTAAAATGGAGTCTCGATGATCAACTTCCCCTTCCAGAACTAAAGTTTCACAAGCACCGCAAATACCTTCCCTACAAGAGTTCATCACATCACAACCATTATTCAATAAGGCATCAAGTAAAGTTTCACCTTGAACCACTTCTATAAATTTATTGCTCTTGCGTAGCTCGACAGTATAACTATTTTCAGTTGAAACCTGATGTTCCGCAACAAATGATTCATAATAAGTATTCGGAAATTCAGCGTGAAATTTTTTAAACTCCTCAATCATGTTGCCTGGGCCACAACAATAAAATTCTGCAGTCTTGGAGTGATCATTAAATACATCATCGACACGTTTAGGTATTTTATTAACACAATCACTGAATATAATTTCAACATTTTCTGGATATGTCTTTCCTAAATATTCGGCAAATGCACATTTATCTTCTGAACGAGCAAAATAATAAAGTTTCCAGTTTAGATTTTGAGCTGTCTCAATCATGGACAGGATTGGCGTAATGCCAATCCCTCCTGCAATGAAAACAATCTCGTTTTGCTTACCATGAAATTCAAAATTATTCCGTGGTGCTGAAATTTCTATGATTTGACCCGCTTTTAAATTATTCAGGTAACCAATAGAACCACCACGACTATTTATATCTTTACAAATGGCTATTCTGTAGGTTTTAGAGTCAACATACCTGTTGCATAAAGAATAACTACGCATCGGAACATTTTCGACATGTAAATCAATATGTGACCCTGCTGTAAAGGCTGGTAATGTCTGGCCATTCGCACCTTCAAACTCATAGCCTAAAATATCCTGAGCCAAATATGTAATTGATTTAACTCTTACTTTCAAAAGCTGCATACTACACTCCAAATTCAACAGAAAATTTCTTGACGATATACTTCGATTTAAACAATCGTTTTCTGTTCATTTGACTCAGGATAGAGTGCGATTCTACGCGCATCTTCTTTCGCATATGTATGTTGTTTGATATCAGTATCTTTAGTGATCATGTCTGCCAGTGCTCGTAATGAGCGGTAGTCACTTTCTTCAGCGAAGACACATTCTTTATCTTCAGCAGCAAGTTTGATCCGCTCCATTAAAACTCTACGCATTCTAACGATTGCCAAATCACCGCTACCTAAAAATTCGCGTGTCCGATCCACAACAGGAATACTTTCCGCGACAGCATAATCTTCAAAAATGACCCCAGGAATACCAGACCAGCTCTTACCTTCTTTCATTGCTTGTCGATCCTGACCATACATAGGCGTACCTTGACGTGATGCAGCAAAATTGTCATCACTTTCATCTGTTGCCATCAAAGCAAAGTCTGGAAGGTTATTATTGATTGGCTGTCTTTCATCCCAGTAAATATACCACTGTAGGCTACGGGTATTGTTTACTGGCACAACAATAATCACAAAACCAGCTTCTTCATCAGTTGTACCGATAAAAGCCGTACCTGGAGCTACATATTCTGTCACTCTTAAGTTATCTAACTCCACATCCGGATTATTTCTTAATGAATAAGAACGTAAACCATATGGACGTGGCTCAAATGTATATTTTGGAGTGTTATTCCCAGCAGTCAGCTGTAAACCATATTGTGGAATACCTTTATTATCGGTGGTATTTGAATGCAACAGGTTAATATGTGCCGAATCAAGTAATGTTTCAACGTTTTGTAACCAGTTTGCTTCATTGTATGAAGCCCTTGGCCTTACATGCTGGTCATCCAAGAGTGTAAAGGCATAGTCGTTAAATTTAGGTGGCTCTCCATCTCCTAAATATACCCAAACAATTCCACCTGCTTCTTTTACAGGAAATCCTTGTCCCTTTACTTTACTGCAAAAAGATTGGTCTTTTTCTGTTGGCATATGCGTACAGTGACCATCAGCATCAAAACTCCAGCCATGAAAAATACAAGTCAAACGATTGTTTTCATTTCGCCCCATAGCCAGTGATACACCACGGTGAGGACATGCTTCGTATAAAAAGCCAACTTTTCCATTATTACCACGGAAAGCCACATATTTTTCACATAAGATTTCAACTTTTTTGGGTGCACCGTCCACTTCCAGAGCTGCACTGCGTAATACAGGTATCCAAAATTTTTTCCAGTATTTATTTAATGCCGTACCTACACTTACATCTGTGATTAATCGGTTTTGCTCATACGTAAGCATGATTTACATCTCCTTTGTCAATTTCATTTCACTATAAATGAGTTTTTAGACCAGTCATCAGAACCACAATCACGAATGATACTTTTTAAAAATGAGATTTTTTACATGGGTTAATTTCGCATAGTAAAACTTTGTTTTATTTTTAAATCATTCATGTTAAATTAATAAAACTAGATCAAGGAAAATGAAGGCACATGGATATCAAAAACTTATCAGGCTTAGAATTACTTACTGCTCTGAAAAATGGTCAAATTTCACCATCTCCTATGTCTTCCACAATTCCCATGACACTTATAGAAGTTGAAAAAGGCTATATTGTTTATGAGGTCTCCCCAGAACAAAGACACATGAATATTCAAGGGGGCATTCATGGTGGATTTTGTGCAACGGCTCTAGACATGGCAACTGGTGGTGCTGCACACACAGTGTTAGAAGCTGGTTATGGTTATGGAACTATTGATTTAAATGTCAAAATGACTCGCCCTTTACAAGTTGGAAAAACCTACAGAGCAGAAGCAAACCTTATTAATGCGGGTAAAAATATTTTGATTACTGAAGGGAAAATTGTAGATGAAAATCAAAAAGTTTATGCCTATGGTTCAGCAACTTTAATGGTCATTCCTAAAAATCGTTAAAAACAGTATTTCTAATATTTATCTCTGCTCAATTAGTTAACCATGAAAAGCTCTGTATATACTCCTACGATTATTTTAATGGCTGTATCTATTGGAATTTGTGCAGGTGGAAATTATTTTAGTCAACCTTTGATTCATTCAATGAGTCTTGATTTAAAACAATCTGAGACAAACATAGCCTTAGTTCCTACTCTTGCACAAGCAGCCTATGCATGTGGTTTACTTTTTTTGATGCCATTAGGTGATATTGTAGAAAAGCGTCGCTTGCTATTTATTATGATGTTACTTGCCGCAAGTGGTTTATTAATCAGTGGATTTTCTTCAAATCTATATATCTTACTCTTTGGTACGGTGATCACCGGACTTTTTTCAAGTTCTGCACAGCTCATGATTCCACTTGCTGCAAGCCTTGCTCCTATTAATAGTAGCGGGCGGATCGTTGGCTTTCTGATTAGCGGGTTAATGCTAGGAATTTTATTAGCTCGCTCTCTGGCTGGTTTACTTTCAAGTCTTTTTTCTTGGCATATTATTTATATTATCTGTGGCGTTATTCTTCTCATCACCACATTTATTTTGTATCGAAATCTAGGGCGATTTCCACCTGAAAAAAATGATCGTTATTTACACACGATGCAAACCCTATGGCAGATTTTTCTCACCAGTAAGCGATTGAGGATTCGAGCATATATCGGTGGCTTAACTTTCGCTGGTATCAGTATCATGTTTACCACAATGTCGCTTTTACTTGCCCCGGAACCTTATCATTTCAGTGATTTTACGATTGGACTTTTTGGTCTGGTTGGTATCATTGGCGCAGTTTTAGCTAATTTTTCAGGAAAATTTATTGATCAGGGTTATACTCATCATATTTCTATACTGTGTGGACTTGGTTTAATTCTAAGCTGGTTTTTATTTGCTTTCACGACCTATCATTTTATTTTTTATATCATCGCCACAGTAACGATTTATTCATCACTTTCTGCAATACATGTAACTAACCAAAGTATAGTTTACAAACTTAGTAATCAAGCCAAATCACGATTTAATGCTATTTATATGACTGGCTATTTTCTTGGTGCATCTCTAGGAACAACAACAGGAATATATGCATGGCGCCATTTTGGCTGGCTAGGAGCTTGCTGTTTAGGTATGTTCTATGCCATTTGTTGTTTAATTTTATGCATTTATGATGCTAAACAAAATCCGGATATAATAAAGTCCATACGGCATGATTAAATGCTTTAGTCATAGTGAATAGATTGTTTTGGTTCATCGCAAAGCATTTGATTAAAAAACTGCCATTAGAGGCAGTTAACATTGCAAATCAGCTTGCAATAAAAATCGTGTTTCCCAATTTTTTAAGAAATGTTAAGTATCGGCTAAGAAATGTGATGATCTAGATCACGATTGCCATTTAGCCCGATTTAAAATCCTACCGATTATTTTAAAACAAAAATCAGCTTTAGCTGATCTCTGTTTTAATGTTATTTACCATATGTAATAAACGCGGTGCTATGTCCTCTTCAAGCTTTTCTCGACTCAAAATAAAACTTGGTCCCCCACAGTTAAAAACCATCAAACCATGCTGTTCATGAAATAATGGTACAGCTACAGAGTTAACGTCTTTATGCCATTCACCCACCGAGAAACAATAGCCAAAATCCTGATAATCTTTAAATGCTTTATCTAAATCTCGACTTATTTTCAACCAATCATCTTTATTCTTTTCACGTATTGCATCAAGTAAAAAAACACGTTCATCTTCAGGCATTGCTGCCAGGCATGCTCGCCCCATCGAACTTAGATGAATAGGTAAATAAGTCCCGACCTGACGACGCATGGTAACATTACCCTTACCTTGTACGACATCAAGATAGATCATGTTCAAACGGTCACGAGCAGCCATCGCCACCGCAGCACCTGCATAATCTGCAAGTTCCTTCATATAAGGATGTGCTATAGAGCGGATAGATACATTCGAAAGCATCGAATAACCAAATGCTAGCACACCAACTGAAAGCTGGAATTTACTTGAGTTCGGAACCTGCTTGATATAACCGAGACGCGATAGAGTATGGGTTAAACGGGTAATCGTTGGTTTTGGAAGTCCCGTCATTTGCGACAGCTCCTGATTACCCAGATGTTGGTATTTAGGTGTAAAACAACGTAGAAGCTCAAGACCTCTCGCTAAAGCAGTAATAAATTGACGGTCATTTTCATCTTGCATATCCTCAATCGGGTGCAATAATTCATGTCTTAAAGGTGCCAATAATTTTTCGGCTTGTTCTGTTTCTGTCAAATCACTCATACTTTTGGCGCCTACAAATTCTTTACAATGTTTCGCATTGCGAAAATTATAATCTATTTATTGTAATTAGAGCAAAAAGAAGCAAACCTAATTGTTTGCTTCTTCATATAATTAAATAATCAAAAAATAGATTATTCAATAATTCCCTTTGCTTTTAATTCACTAATTTTATCTGAAGTGATAACTCTCTGTAAAATTTGATCAGTATGCTGACCTAATTTTGGTGGAGCGTAGCGATATTCAACAGGCGTACGTGACAATTTAATCGGTGAACCAATAACAGTTAAATCTTTGCGATCCGGATGTTGCATTTGAACTAGCATATTACGTTCAATAACCTGTGGATCCTGAAATGCCTGCTCCAAGTTATTGATCATACCAACAGGGACTTTTACTGCATGAATTGCTTTAACCCATTCCTCTGCTGGCTTGGTCGCAAAATGATCAGAAAGCAGACTTGTAATTTCAGTACGATGCTTGATCCGATCAGCATTTCTGGTAAATTTCGGGTCATTTGGTAGATCAGGTAAACCGATCGCATTGCATAACTGGATAAACTGTGTATCATTTCCACATGCGATGATAAAGTCCTGATCCGAACCTTTAAAAACTTGATAAGGGACAATATTGGCATGTGCATTACCATATCTTTTTGGAATATTTCCAGATGCCAGATAATTCATACCCTGATTGGCAAGTGTAGCAATCTGCACATCCAGAAGTGCCATATCTATATACTGTCCCAAGCCAGTAACATGACGATTTAAGAGTGCGGCTTGAATTGCAATAGTTGAATATAAACCAGTAGTTAAATCAGAAAATGCTACGCCTAATTTTTGTGGTCCCCCACCAGGCAAATCATCTTTTTCACCTGTAACGGACATCAACCCTCCCATGCCCTGAATAATAAAATCATAGCCTGGTTCTTCCGCACGTGGCCCTGTTTGACCGAATCCTGTAATAGAACAGTAAACAAGTTGAGGATTGAGTGCGGATAAGGTCTCGTAATCAAGCCCATATTTTTTTAACGACCCTGCCTTGTAGTTTTCAATCACCACATCACAATCTTGTGCCAGAGCCCGAACAAGTTCCTGACCTTCTGGCGATGCAATATCTATCGCTACTGACAACTTGTTGCGGTTAGTTGATTGATAATAGGCTGCTTCATGTGTGTTTTCACCAGCATCATTTTTCATCCACGGTGGCCCCCAAGAACGGGTATCGTCACCACGTTTGGGACGTTCCACCTTAATGACTTCCGCCCCCAAATCTGCCAAGATTTGACCACACCAAGGTCCTGCCAATACTCGACTCAAGTCCAGTACGCGAACACCTTCTAAAGCACCCATATTTTTTCCTAGTTAACAAAACACATGTAAGAACGTGTGTTACACACGTTCAATTACCATTGCCAATCCTTGTCCTACACCAATACAAAGACTGATGACTGCATATTTCTTTTGTTGACGTTGTAATTCACGTGCAACAGTCAGAGCCAAACGTGCACCTGAAGCACCTAGCGGATGTCCCACAGCAATTGCGCCACCATTTGGATTAACACGCGGATCATTAAAATCAACATTTAAACCTTTGAGGCATGACAATACCTGTGAAGCAAAAGCTTCATTAATTTCAATAATATCCATATCATCTAGTGTTAAACCTGCACGTTTTACCGCAAGTTTAATCGCTTCAATCGGTCCTGCACCCATGATGCGAGGCTCGATTCCCATTGCTGCTGAAGATAGGATTTTTGCGATTGGCTTTTTACCGATGATCTTTTCAGCAGCTTCTGAACCAATGATCAACGCAGCTGCACCGTCATTTACACCCGAAGCATTACCAGCAGTGACTACACCACCTTCAAATAAAGGTTTGAGTTTGCTCAGTGATTCTATTTTGCTGTTGGCACGGGGATGTTCATCTTTATTGAACTCAATCGGTGGGAGTTTTTTTCCTTGAGATACACTAATCGGGGTAATCTCATCATCAAAGAAACCCTCTTCCTGAGCTTTCTGGAATTTATGCTGTGATGCCAATGCAAACTCATCAGCCTGTTCACGAGTAATACCAAACTCTACAGCTACGTTGTCGCCTGTTTTTGGCATGGTGTCATCACCAAACTCAGCTTCAATTTTTTTGTTTGGAAAACGTGCACCAATAGTCGAATCAAAAACCTTAATATCTCGACCAAAAGCTTTTTCTGATTTAGCCATAACAAATGGCGCACGTGACATGCTTTCTACACCACCGGCGATGTAAATATCACCCTCTCCACAAGTGATCGCACGTGCAGAATCAATCACTGCTCCTAAACCACTAGCACATAGACGGTTAACTGTTTGAGCAGGTGTTTTTACATCCAGACCAGAAAGAAGAACAGCGTGACGTGCAACATTTCGACTATCTTCACCGGCCTGATTGGTATTGCCTAAAATCACATCATCTACAGCATCTTTAGGAAGATTATTTTTTTCGACTAAAGCCCTAATTACAGCCGCTGCCAGATCATCAGGGCGTACAGTTGCAAGCGTACCTGCATGTTTACCAAAAGCAGATCTCAATCCATCATAAATATAAGCATTTAACATTTTTAGCCTTCCTTAAGCTGTGTGTAAAAGAGATAAATTCAAGTGAGCACGGCGTTGTAGCCACGGACTTGGACGATAACGCGGGTCTAAGGTAATTGCACTCATACGTTCTAATATTAATAAAATACGCTCAGCACCTAGATGATCTCCCCATGAAAGTGGACCAAATGGATAACCCAAACCAAGCTTAACTGCCTGATCAATATCTGATGCTGTAGCGATTTGCTGCTGAGCGATATCACAAGCCAGATTGATGACCATTGCTAGAGTTCGTTGTGCAACAAATCCTACACTTTCAGCAATGACACTGACACCGGTACCATCTTTAGCAAAAATCGCATGTGCCTGATCTTTATAATGTCTGCTAGTCGCTAAAGAAGGCATTAGTGTGCGATGACGGTTAAAGTCTGTAATCATGTCAATAGCAACAACATGTTCTGGATTCAGCCCTAAACGGAGTGCAGTTGTCGTCGCATCTTCACCATAAGTTGCGACTATACATAAACTATCATTGGCTGGATCTTCAGCAGAGTCGAGCTCTATACCTTGTGCATTTAAATATTGCTTTAATATGTCAGCATCCTGTTCCAGATCAGTTGCTACCCAGACTTTATCAAAAATCGTGATATTCGGAACTGATTGCAGAGGTGCTTCATCAATTTTCTTGCCATCAACATACTGATAAAAACCATGCCCAACTTTACGCCCTACTCGACCTGCTGTAAGCATTTGACGAGTTAATGGATGTGGGCGGTAACGTGGCTCTTGATAAAACTGGTTGTAAATGGACTCCATAACAGGATGGGAAACATCCAGTGCTGTCAAATCAAACAGTTCAAGTGGCCCCATTCTAAAGCCAGCACCATCACGCAAAATTCGGTCAATTTCACTAACAGTGGTCACCCCCTCACCCAGAATTTTTAAACCTTCTGTACTGTAAGCACGCCCTGTATGGTTGACAATAAAGCCTGGAGTATCTTTGGTTCTCACTCCCAAATGACCAATTCTTTTGGCAAAATCGAGTAATTCTTCAATAACATGTTCATCTGTTACTAGACCAGCGATTACTTCTACGATTTTCATCAAGGGAACTGGGTTAAAAAAATGAAAACCTGCAACACGACCTTGATGCTGACAGGCAGTAGCCAATGCTGTGACTGATAATGAAGAAGTATTTGAGACAAGAATGGCTTCTGGTGAAATGACAGCTTCTATCTGTTTAAAAAGCGTCTGTTTTATTTCCAGATTTTCAATAATTGCTTCTACAACCAGATCAGCATCTTTAATCTGTTCCAGTTTATCCAGCACAACTAAACGCTCTAACGTTGCCTTGACATCATCTTCTGTCAATTTACCTTTAGCCTGGAGTTTGTCCAGCGTCTGTTTTAACTTTTCCTTGCCTGTATGTGCTGCTCCATCACGAGCATCAAATAACAGTACATTTACACCAGCCTGTGCTGCAATTTGGGCAATTCCCATGCCCATTACACCAGTACCGACAAGCGCCATTGTTTGAATTGACATATTCATTCTCCTGCTATGCTCTATTATTTACCGGTGTAATTTGGTTTACGCTTTTCAAAAAAGGCATTCACACCTTCTTTTTGATCTTTTGTATCAAATAAAATCTGGAATGCTTTACGCTCTAATGTCAAAGCACTTTGAAGTGGCATATCTTGTCCAAGACTGGTAACTTCTTTGATTTGCTGAACAGCAATAGGTGATAAAGCCGCAATTGTTTCGGCAATTTCTAATGCATGTGCAATTGTTTTATCATCATCGACAACTTCAGAAACCAATCCCATTTGTTTCGCTTCATTGGCTTCAATCATTTTTCCAGTCAACACCATCAACATGGTTTGGAATTTCCCAATAGCACGTAATAGACGCTGGGTTCCACCAGCACCTGGCATTAGTCCCAGCTTGACTTCAGGTTGACCAAATTTAGCTGATATACCTGCAACAATGATATCTGCATGCATGGCAAGCTCACAGCCACCACCAAGTGCATACCCATTCACAGCAGCAATAATTGGTTTAGGACAGTCAACAATACTCTGCCAGTATTGTTCTGTATGACGTAAATACATATCGATAGTCGTTGCTGTCGTAAAATCCTTAATGTCAGCACCCGCAGCGAAAACCTTCTCACCACCTGTTAATACGATTGCCCGGACATCGTCAGATTTGGATAATTGCTGAAATGTCTCGGATAAAGCCTGGCGTAATTCAAGATTAAGTGCATTCCTTGCCTCTGGGCGGTGAATTTCTACGATTGCAACACCGTTTTCTTTTATCTCTAAATGCAATACCTGATTGTTTTCCATAATCTTCTCATTTCGCATAGCGGTATATTTAAATCAATATACATGATTTTTAGCAAAAACCAAGTGAAATTTTACTCATACTAAAGGATGATTTTTTTAATTAGATTTAAATAATCAAAAATAATCAAACACATAGAATAAAAACACCAACACAACTAAATATCGCTGTGCGGTATTTATTTTTAAAAGTATTGTTTTGCATTTTTTTTTTGATTAGTATCCATTTAAATTTGAACAGATCAGCATTGCAAAACTTATAAAGCGTGTAAGCCAATGCCTTTGTTGCTGTAGAAATCCTCACAAGGAGTAAAAAATGATTCGTGATCAGGAAACCTTAGACCAATTGGTCGATATGATTCGTCAGTTTGTGGAAGGTGTACTCATTCCACATGAAAATGAAGTTGCAGAAACAGATGAAATTCCTGCAGAAATCGTACAGCAAATGAAAGAGCTAGGTCTTTTTGGTTTGACCATTCCAGAGCAATATGAAGGCTTGGGTCTAACCATGGAAGAAGAGGTTTATATCGCTTTTGAGCTTGGTCGTACTTCTCCTGCCTTTCGTTCATTGATTGGAACAAATAACGGTATCGGTTCAAGTGGCATCATTATTGATGGTACTGAAGAACAAAAACAATATTTCTTACCACGTTTAGCTCGTGGTGAAATCATTGGTTCATTTTGCTTAACTGAACCTAACTCTGGCTCAGATGCAGCATCATTAAAAACAACAGCTGTCAAGGATGGTGATTTTTACATTCTAAATGGTACTAAACGTTTTATCACCAATGCACCACATGCTGGAGCTTTTACGGTTATGGCACGTACCAATCCAGATATTAAGGGCTCTGGTGGTATTTCAGCATTTATTGTTGATAGCAAAACACCTGGTATTTCATTAGGTAAACGCGACAAAAAAATGGGACAAAAAGGTGCACATACATGTGATGTCATTTTTGAGAACTGTAAAGTCCCTGCTTCAGCCTTGATTGGTGGCGTAGAAGGTGTCGGCTTTAAAACCGCAATGAAAGTACTGGATAAAGGTCGTATTCACATCGCTGCACTTAGTGTAGGTGCTGCCACACGCATGCTGGATGACGCCCTTCATTATGCAGTAGAACGCAAACAATTTGGACAAGCGATTGCCAATTTCCAACTTATTCAAGGCATGCTCGCAGACTCTAAAGCCGAGATTTATGCAGCCAAATGCATGGTGGTTGACGCAGCACAAAAACGTGATGCGGGCAAAAATGTCAGTACAGAAGCATCATGCGCAAAAATGTTTGCCACAGAAATGTGTGGGCGTGTAGCTGATCGCTGCGTACAGATCCATGGTGGTGCTGGATACATCAGTGAGTATTCAATTGAACGTTTCTACCGCGATGTTCGTTTGTTCCGTTTATATGAAGGTACAACACAGATTCAACAAGTAATCATTGCTCGCAATATGATTCGCGAGATCTCTCAATAACCCGATAACTCTTTAAGGAATTTAGATTTTTCATATGATCTTCTCGGGGGAAATACATAGAACATCATGTGGAAAATCTTAAAGAGTTTATTTTTTATCAAGTGGTAATGGAATATGGCTGTAACTCAAATAAAAGCAATATCACCAAATACATGGAAAATTGCATTCTTTTTCGCATTTCTTGCCTTATTGGTCGATGGCGCAGATTTAATGTTGCTCTCTTATAGCTTAAACAGCATTAAAGCCGAATTTGGCTTAACTTCTGTTGAAGCGGGGATGCTTGGTAGTTTTACCCTTGCCGGTATGGCAATTGGTGGAATTTTTGGTGGCTGGGCATGCGATAAATTCGGTCGAGTCCGCATTGTTGTAGTCTCAATTTTAACATTTTCAATTCTAACCTGTGGTTTAGGTTTTACCCACAGCTTTATGGAATTTGGTGTTTTACGTTTCTTTGCCTCATTAGGTTTAGGTTCTCTTTATATTGCCTGTAACACCTTAATGGCTGAATACGTTCCAACAAAATATCGTACTACTGTACTCGGTACATTACAGGCTGGGTGGACAGTTGGTTATATTGTTGCAACATTACTTGCAGGCTGGCTCATTCCTGACCATGGCTGGAGAATGTTGTTCTATGTTGCAGCACTTCCAATTATCATGGCAATACTCATGCACTTTATGGTTCCTGAACCAGAAGCATGGAAAAATGCTCATTTAAATAAACCTACTGAAACTACAGTAAAAAAAGAATCTGCATTCAAGCTCATTTTTCAAGATAAACGTAATCGTAATATGTTTATTCTCTGGGCATTAACGGCTGGTTTCTTACAATTCGGTTATTATGGTGTAAATAACTGGATGCCTTCTTACCTGGAAAGTGAACTTGGTATGAAGTTTAAAGAAATGACCGCGTATATGGTCGGTACTTATACCGCAATGATTTTAGGTAAAATCCTTGCAGGCTATATGGCTGATAAATTAGGTCGCCGTTTTACCTATGCATTCGGTGCTATTGGTACTGCAATATTTCTTCCTTTAATTGTATTCTATAACTCGCCTGAAAATATTTTATATCTTCTAGTGATTTTTGGTTTCTTGTATGGCGTACCTTACGGTGTTAATGCAACATACATGACAGAAAGTTTCCCAACATCTATTCGCGGTACAGCTATCGGTGGTGCATATAATATTGGTCGTTTAGGCGCCGCTGTTGCACCAGCAACTATTGGTTTTCTAGCCTCTGGTGGTTCTATTGGTCTAGGTTTTGTCGTAATGGGTGCAGCTTACCTTATATGTGGTGTAATTCCTGCATTATTCATTAAAGAAAAAATGTATGACCCACAAAAATCAGATTAATTGATCAAACAAAAAGAAGCCTCAGTTAAAACTGAGGCTGCTTTTTACTAATGTGGAAATTTAATACCACATTTCACGCATTCTGCGACATTTAAATGTTGAGTTTCATATCGAATGAAATCATGTTGGCAGAATAGTTGTTTAAATGTCTTAAACATATTACATACCTTCTATTCTTTCAGACTAAAATTGCTCTAAAAACAGAAAAAATTTAAAAAATAAAGTTTTCCATCTTTTCCTGAATGCTGTAAATCAATATAACGATAAGGTTGCTCAAGTATCGCACTTCAGTAGAAACAACCTTAGCATTAATAAAAAATAAGTCAAATTTCAAAAACTTAAACACATCAAAACATACAATTCAGATACTTTGTGCAATATTTTCTACCATCAATTTTAACCGTGGTGCTACATCATCAACTAATTTTTCTTGTGTCAAATGAAAGCTTGGTCCACCGCAGTTAAATGACATTAATCCATGTTTTTGATGTAAAAGTGGCACTGCGACAGAATTCACATCTTTATGCCATTCATTCATGGATAGACAATAACCATTTTCTTCATAACATCGAAAAGCCTCTTCTAAAGAAACTTTTATTTTTGGCCAGTTCTCAACATTTCTTTCTTTAATCGCATCTAATAAAAAATCACGTTCATAATCAGGCATTACAGCCAAACAAGCTTTACCTATAGCAGTAAGATGAATAGGAAGTTGTGAACCAATATGGCGACGCATCGTCACATGAGATTTACCAGGGACAACATCCAGATACACCATATTTAGGCGATCTCGACTCGCCATAGCAATTGCCGATTCAGTATATTCAGCCAACTCTTCCATAAGTGGATGAGCAATTGCACGAATAGATAAATTGGCAAGCATCTCATATCCTAATGTCAAGACTCCTGTATGTAATTGATATTTTGTTGAATTTGGTACCTGTATCAAATACCCTAATCGCACAAGTGTATGTGTTAAACGTGTTACCGTCGCTTTAGGAAGTCCAGTCATATTTGATAAATCCAGATTTCCAAGCACTTCTCTACGCCCAGAAAAACAGCGTAAAAGCTCCAGGCCACGTGCTAAAGCCGTTACAAAATGTCGATCGTCATCTTCTTTGAGATCAAGCATTGGTTCTAATAATGTTTTTTTGAAATTATCAGCAATCTTTTGTTCCAAATCTGCATTGGTAGAAAGGACTTTTTGTTTAACCATTGCTGCTCCATAAATAAAAGAATCTCTTTTGCAGTTAATTTAACATTAATTTTAGTTTTTTTCTTTATAATTCCATTATTATTATATATCATATCGCTAAGCGAAATTAACTTCTGTAAATGAAAAAATTATGGACAATATAGAACGTGAATCGATGGAGTTTGACGTAGTGATCGTAGGCGCTGGCCCTGCTGGTCTTTCTGCCGCGATTAAAATTCGTCAATTAGCAATTGAAAACAACCTGCCAGATTTATCTGTTTGTGTCGTTGAAAAAGGCTCCGAAGTTGGTGCGCATATCCTTTCCGGTGCTGTACTTGAACCGCGTGCAATCAACGAACTTTTCCCTAACTGGAAAGAAGAAGGCGCTCCTTTAAACGTTCCTGTGACTGAAGACAGAACCTTCTTTACCC
>NZ_OOGT01000067.1 GCF_900323515.1 Acinetobacter stercoris
ATTCTGGGCATTATAAAATGATGAGTAAATATCTTTTGTTTTAAATGTAATTATGATCGTCACAATAAAAGTAACCACAGCAAAAAACATAAAATAAATTGCATAGTTTAATCCTATATTGTGAGACAAAATCCATACTATTGATATGATTTGCAATAAAATCGGTGTTAGAATAAATAAAATCGTATTATTAATTTGCCCATAAGCAATAGCTCCGCGTCGAATATCCGTACTTAAATCCCCTACCTCAATCTTTTTTTGCTCATCATGCCTAAGATTAAAAAAACTTGCGATTGAAGAGTAGGTCAATGAAGTTTCAACATTTAACATCATAAATGATGTTAGCAAATTACGTATCTGAGTTAATATATTACTCACTAACCATCCCAGTGCATAAGCAATGGCCAGTAAATATAGATTATTTAAACTCAATAGATTATTTAAACTCAATATATTTTTTATATTTAAAGATTCTACATTTAACTCTGAAGTATCAACAATATGTTTCATGATATATGGAATGAATACGGTCAATGCAATCACAGCCATCTGTACCAGTGCTAAAATCAATATTTGTTGTACCGGATTATGATAACGGCTTCTTAAAACTTCCCATATTTCCCGATAGATACTTAGCCAGCTTTTAAAAGAATGATTCATTTTATTTTCATTATAAAAGGCAGAACCAGATATGCTAATCAATTCTGCCTATCCAGATAAGTTTATTATTTTTATAAATTGTATAAAAAAATTAACCATATAAATAGCTTATTCATTATTAACGATATTTTCCATATACTTTCCAAACACCATTATCAGCCAATGGATCACTATAACTATCATTACGTTGTTTACGTGGTTTATCTCTGGCATCAATCAGCTTAAAATAAGTTTCAGTACTCAAAACCAAACCATTCACATAAAAACGAGTACGAGTGTATTCGCTTTGTCCATGCTGAAAAATATAAACCCGTAGATCAATAAACTCCCGATGCGCAACTAATGCTGCTGTATCATCGCTATTTAACCATCTAGACATCGCAACCAGTTGTTCAGTTTCAAACTGCCCGCATTTTTCAGTAAGGCTTGCAATACCCCGAAAAGTCCTGGATTCTTTGGCACGGGTTTTATTAATACGAATCCGGTCTACATGAAAGTAAAACAAAGGCAGATTGAGATGACTTGGTAAATGAACTGCATCCAGAACATCATCTTCCATAAATGGTTGATATAAATCCTGAGCTCTTTCGATCAGACCTGCCCACTGTTTGTAATACTCGGCAACCTGTGCTTTAGAACCATAATAAATCGGCAATCCCTCAACATGAGCCAGTGTGGTTACAGGTGGCCATATATTTTGCCTTAACAAAGCAATGTCACTTTTCAGACTCTGTATTGCAATCGCATCCTGCATGGCAGTATCACTTTAACTACTTAGGCTATTTTAGAATAAGTGAGAGGTTTAGTTTCTGCAAGTCTTTGCCTATAATGTGGGGAAATTTTGTGTTTGGAAAAAGTCATGTCTCAAAAAATTGATGCTACTGATGTCACCGAAGAAGAAGCTTTAAATGCGGTTTTTTTTGAGCGTGCAGATGAATTTATTAAACAAGCCAACGAGTTCTGTCGCCCTGCAAAAGGTGTTCAGCCCAACCCTGCCGAGCTACGTGGACAGGTCAGCGCTGCCATGCTTTTTGCTACAGCTCGCTTTAATACCTGGGTTGCAGCAAATACTTTTAAAGATGGTCAAGAGATGCGTGAAGCTAAATCTGAAGTCATGTCTTATGTGTTGCAACAATTTCAAATGATGCTGGAAGACAATTACGATGAATATTGTGATCAATTTGAAAATTATTTACGTTTCCGTAAGAATGAAGATTTTCATACTCACAAACATGATCACGACCACGAACATTGATTTATCCATTTAAAAGCTCTACGGAGCTTTTTTATTACACTTTTTTGACTAAAGCACTTTTGAATTTCCTGTTTTTTATAGTAATTTAATGAAAACTGTAAAATAAAAACAGGAATATCATGCAACAGCTCGGTTTCCCAATTATTGATCCCCATATCCATCAGTGGGATCCTTACAATACCCCTCATGCTGCTCATTTAGCTGTTAAACTTTTGGGTAAATATCCTTATCTTCTGGATAAAATGGTCCGCCTGGTTAAACCAAAGGACTTGATTGAAACAGTAGGTCTTACAACACATATCACTCAAGCCTATTTACCAGAGAATTATAAAAAAGACATAGGTGATTATCACGTTGAACAGGTTGTACACATCGAAGCCAGTTGGCATGATGCGAAAGGCAAAGGTGTCGTTGGAGAAACCAGATTCATTGAATCTCTCGCATTTGATGAAACAACAGTAAAACTTGGCGGTATTGTGGCAACAGCCGATCCTCGTGACCAGAATTTTAAGAAAATACTTAAACTGCATCAAAAGCAATCTAAAAAAATTCGCGGTATTCGGCGTATGGCTGCTGTACATGAAGATAAAGGAATTCATGCCTGGGCAGACATTCCACACTTATATACAGATAAAAAATTTTTAAAAGGTTTTGAATTACTTGCCCAAATGAATTTAAGTTTTGATGCCTGGGTCTATTCAAATGATATTCCTGATGTAATTACACTGGCTAGGCAGTTTCCTGAAACTTCGATTGTTCTCGACCATTTTGGTACACCTGCAGGTTTATTTGGCAAAGTTGGCCAGAACACAGGACTTTCCAAAACAGCAAGAGAAAATATTTTTTATGAATGGCAAGAAAATATAGCTGAACTTTCAACATTACCAAATGTTTACACCAAAATGTCAGGTCTTTTCATGCCTGTTCTCGGTCACCAATTCCATAAACAAAACAAGCTGGCATCCAAACAGGAAATTATTGACCTTGTTGCACCTTTAATTACTCATGTACTGGATAGTTTTGGTACTTATCGTGTGATGTTTGCATCAAATTTCCCCATGGACAGTGTAAGCACGACACTTGTGAATATCATCGATGCATTTAGTGATATTGTTTACGAATATGATGAGCAAGCCCTTGAGAATATTTTCCATCACAACTCTAAACAGTTCTATCGTTTATAGGTTTTAAAAAGATACTGCCCTATATGAGCAGTATCTTTATATTTCATTATGAATAAGATTCAACATGTTAAAATTATTAATCATTGCTAAATAACTAATGAAACAGCGATCCCCCACATCAAAATGGCAATAATAAAATCCAGTATTTTCCATGAAATGGCTTTTTGAAACAAAGGTAATAAAAACCTTGCTGCATACCCCAGACCAAAGAAAAAAATCCAGCTTGCCAGCATTGCTCCAACTGCAAACTGAATATAATCCTGTGCAAACTGTACCGATATAGACCCAACCAGAATGACGGTATCCAGATATACATGCGGGTTTAGCCAAGTGAATGCTAAACATAATCCAATGATTTTGAATAAACTTTCAGGTTCAATATTACTTGGGTTCAATACAGCAGTCTGTTTAAAGGCAGCATACAAATTTTTTAAGCCATAAAAAAATAAAAAGCTCGCACCAAAATATTTAGCAACATCAACGATCAAAGGGTATTGTTGAATGATTTTGGAAAAACCTGTGACACCAAGCCCGATTAAAATAGAATCAGACAAAGCACATATTAGACAAACCCAGAAGACATGTTGCTTTTTTAAACCTTGCTTCAAAACAAACGCATTTTGCGCCCCAATTGCTAGAATTAATGAAAAACCTGTACCAAGACCATATATAAAAGCAGACATGACAAATAACTCAGCTCCAAATAAAAGAATTAGCCCATCAGAGTCATACTGCTAATTATCTTTGATTCCTGTCTATACTTCAGTAATATTAAGAATATTCAACTCAAACTAAAAAAAATTTAGGATATAAATGTTAGACCATAAACAATGTGAAGCTTTTTTGACTGTAGCTGAAACAGGAAGTTTTGAACACGCTGGTGCGAAATTATGTATAACGCCTTCTGCTGTTACCTTGCGTGTGCAAGCTTTGGAGAAAAACCTAGGACAACTATTGCTAATTCGTGGACGTCCCTGCACCCTCACACAATCAGGGAAAGAGGTCCTTGAATATCTGCAACATACACGCCTTTTAGAGCAAAATTTATTACATAGCCTCACAGGTCAATCGCATCAACATTTTTATAAAATTACCATTGCATGTAATGCTGACTCATTGGCAACATGGCTCTTGCCCAATTTGCAACAAGTTATTTTAAAAGAAAAAATACTTTTAGAACTAAAAATAGATGATCAATCACACACCGACCTTCTTTTGGAAACAGGATTGGTCAATGCCTGTATCACAACCAAACATCAGGCAATGCAAGGTTGCGAAGCAAAATTTCTCGGGAAAATGCGCTATAAGATGGTCTCAAGTCCTGCTTTTTCTAAAAAATGGTTTGCTAAAGGAATAAATCGCGAAAAGCTTCGTACTGCCCCCGCTATCATTTTTAATGAAAAAGACCATATACATTTTGAAATGATTCTGAAACTTTTTGGATTAATTAAAGGGACTTATCCCTATTCTTATATCCCCTCTTCAGACTCGTTTGTAACTGCGATTAAACTTGGCTTAGGTTATGGAATGGTGCCAGAATTACAACTAGAGCAGGCATTACAATCTGGAGAACTGATTGAAATTCTCCCTGAAGCAACTATAGATATTGATTTATATTGGCATCACTGGAAAAAACAGTCAGCTCAATTAAATGCAGTGACAGAACATATTATTCATGCCTCTAAATCAGCATTAAATCAGTAAATCATTATAAAGTATGCGCTGCCTTCACAACGCATACGGAAACATCAATTGATGGTCAAGTTAAAGTTTTATTTGCTGCTCTGTTTTTGTGGCTGTCCATATTGATCAGCAGCAACTTCAACCAGTCGTTCAGGTTGAATATACTTTTTAATTACAGCATCTACATCAGCTTTACTGAGTTTGGCAAACTCCAGATCACGTTGCGCACGACTGGACATATTTTTATTACGATCAAGTTGACTATTAAGCATTCGATGAATAACACGTTCATCTTCAAGTGATGTCACACGCTGCTTCATGATACTGGCTTTTGCCGCTTCCACTTCCTGTTCAGTCACACCTTTAGCCAGTAACTCATTCAGTACTTTGTGTACCACCTCTGAAACTTGTGCCGACTTACCAGCTGTGTAGTTTGCCTCGATTTTTAAAGCACCCGACTCTTGATAAGCATCCAGATCAATATCACTGTTAAACCCGTAAACCAGTGCATTTTTTTCACGTAACTCCTGCCCCAAACGTGAAGATAATTGTGAGTCACCCAAAATATAATTGAAGATCACCAATGCTGCTGCATCTTTGTTATCGACACCGACAGGAATTGTGAGAATACTGCTGTAATTACCAAACTCACGTTGTTCAGATAATGCATGCACTTTCTGACCTGGATATTTAACAAATTCCGATGTAATTCGTTGATAAGGCTGATGACTATTCCAGTTTGCAAATTCTTTTTTTAAAAGCTTTTGCATATTTTTAGCATCGTAATCACCAGTAATAGCAATTTCTGCGTGATTCATGGCAAAGAATTTTTTGTAAAGTGCTTTGACCTGATCCGTAGTCGCTGCTTTTAACTGAGTTTTTGCATACTCAGGTTCAAAATGATGACGTAAATCCCCCTGTTTATAGATCTCTAGCAAGCGTGCCATCGTCATTGCAGCAACTACATCTGGTTCGGTATAAGGTCGATCCAGATCCCCCAAACTTTGCGATTTGATCAGATCAAACTGGCTTTGTTCAAACTTGGGATTTTTCATTACCTCAATAATGTATTTAAAAAAATCCTCAAACTTTTCTTTTTTCGCCACAATTTGAATGGTCATGCCATTACCATCAGCTGTTGCTGTTGCCAAACCACCTGCATCAATAGACTTATCTGCAATATCCTGCAAACTATATTGCTCTGATGCGCGCAGTAATAAATAGGCTGTTAGATCCAGAATTTCCGACTGATTAAACAATGAATCTACGGTACCAAAATCAACTGTTAAAGTTGCATACGTTTTATTATCACGTGTTTGCGTTGGAAACAAAGCATATTGCATACCATTTTTAAAAGAACCTCGCTGGATTTTCTTTTCAGTTGCATCCAGATAAGTTTTCGAAGTTGCAAGATATTCTGCAACTTCTTTTTTATAAACACTCGGATCTTTCAATGGTTCAGGTTGCTCTACAGTCTGATCTAGCGTTTTCTTTTGTGCAGGGTCTTTTTGCATCTGCATGGCTTTCTTTTGATCTTCAGGTGTTGGTTTAATATCACCAGAGAAACGATGTGCAGGTGTCAAAAACTCTTTTAATGTTTTATTGGTATCGGAAACACTCAAACTCTGGATTGCTTGCTGATCTTTGAAGTATTGCCCCCAATCACCTTTATTTGAAACGACATATTCACTCAGCATACTTCCAACTGCAACAGAATTACTCAGCATACTATCGGCAGCATTTTTGACTAAGTTCTTCACGCGACTCAATTCTGTCTGATTAAATTCAGCATTGTTCTCAACCCCAGAGATCAAAGCACTTTCAATTTTATTTGAATCGTTGGTTGGAGAATAAATGGCTCCCATAAACACCAGATTGAAATCTGGATTTAACCATGTTGTCGCTTCAACATTTGTCGCAATCCCTGTCTCAACCATGCTTTTATATAAATGCCCACTTGGTTGCAAAGTATATAAGTATGGAGATAAAGCTAAAGCTGGTTGAATTTTTTCATTTTTACCATTCATGTAAATATGGAACTTCGCTAAATCACTACCTTTTTGAACCATAAAGTTACGAAGCTTGATATTACTTGAATCCAGTAAAGGTACTTTTGCCTGTTCAGGAATTGCTCGTGCTGGTATCGGACTAAAGTTTTCGTCAATTGCTTTTAGCACATCTGCCTTATTAAATTTACCTGCAACAACCATTACAGCATTATTCGGTGCGTACCAGGCTCTATAAAATTTGTTTAGCTCATCCATTTTAATAGATTTGAGTTCATTCAAATCACCTATCGGCAAGCGACCTAACGATTTGTTGCCATACGCAGCTTTCCACATCTGATCCATGAGTACAGCAAAAGGTTGATCCATCCTGACTTCCCTTTCACGCATCACGATATTGATCTCTGATGGTACAAATTTTTCTTGTAATACCAGTTTATCCATACGCTGAGATTCCAGATAAATGATCTGGTCTAGTGCTGTTTTCTCAGGACGGACAATATTCGTATATTTGGTGGAATAATAATCCGTACTGGCATTGGTCATCAAGGTATATTGATCCAATCGACGTTGGAATTCATCACCTTTTACATCTTGGGTACCTTTAAAAGCCAGATGTTCAAGTAGATGGGCAAGCCCACCTTTGCCCTGTGGATCATTTAATGAACCTGTGAAATAAACAGTATTTACAAATACTTTATTTTCTCTGTCATTTGGTGCAAGTATTACTCTAAAACCATTATCTAATTTATATTCTTCAATATTTTGTTGATTTTTGACTAAAACCGTTTGCGCTAACCCAGACGCACTAATACCAATCAAACATAGGGAGAGAGTAAGTTGCTTAAAACGCATGAACATGTTATTTCCAGATTTTTTTAAATTTGAATGATAAACCGCCAGATATATTAGGAAATACATTTACAAATTTGTAGTCATTTTTTGAAAAGATTGCCGTTTATTTCAACGGCTTTTAAAGTTTTATGTAAAAATATCAAAGTTTTTATTTTTCAATAAGATCAGAATTGTCTTAAATATTGTCAGTTCAGGTTTAAACTTCGATCTCAGCCTGCATAAATAGCTTGGCATAACCTGAAATTTCAATTCGCTGATTTTCTAATATTTCACTATACAACTCACCACCACGCTCAGATGCCTGATATCCCACTAGCTGCCTCTTTGCCAGCTTTTCTGCCCAGAAAGGTGCCAAACCCGTATGCATTGAACCAGTAACCGGATCTTCATCGATTCCTATCAATGGTGCGAAATAACGTGAAACATAATCATATTTTTGAGAAAGTGACGTAATCGTGACATCCAGACAAATCTTAGTATCAAGCGCTTCATTCTGCAGAGAATCAAGTTGGATTTTACGGATATTCTCAAGATTTGGGATTGCCTCGATAACATCCTGCTCACTTTCCAGAACTAAAATATAAGCCTGTTCGTTTATATAAACATCCTGGATGGGGCGATCAATCACCTCATTTAAAAGTGCTGGATAATTTTCCAATGTAGATACAGGCCGAATAGGGAAATTCATGGTAATTTTCCCATCAGTATCCTGTCGAATAATAAACTGACCTAAATTCTTAACATGGAAAATAAACTCTTTTAGCTCTGTAAAAAACTGAAATAAAACGAATGCACTTGCCAATGTAGCATGGCCACAAAAATCCACTTCTACTTTTGGTGTAAACCAGCGGATTTCATAGTTTTCTGTGTCAATCCTTTTAACAAATGCTGTTTCTGCCAGATTATTTTCTGCGGCAATATTTTGCATGAGCTGCTCATCTAACCACTCATCCAGAACCAATACAGCTGCTGGATTACCTTTAAATAATTCTTTTGTAAAAGCATCAACTTGGTACATTTTCATCAATTTTCTCCTTTTGAGCTTTTATATTAATCATCTTTCAAAACAGATACAGATACAATTTAATATTAAAAATAGACACAGATTATTTAGATATAAATAATCATCGTTGTGAGTAATAGCTCTATGGTGAATGATTTTAGATCTTTCCTTTGCTCGTATTGAGCTTGAAATTATCTCGTTGAGGATTAGGAACACTCCACAGACTTTATAAGAGTTTGAAAGTACATCAGATAAAAGTAAGATTACAGGGTCTGTTTACAGACCCTGTTTTTTAGTTAATTTGGGGGCACATAAACGCAATCAGCTATGCTTTAACTCTTCTTGTTCTTCTGACAATAAAATAGCTTTATCTGTCTGTCCCATAAGTTGACTGGTAACAACACCCGCAGTCATAGAACCATCAACATTGAGTGCAGTACGTCCCATATCAATCAGTGGTTCGATTGAAATCAGTAGAGCCACCAATGTGACAGGTAAACCCATAACTGGCAGTACAATCAATGCTGCAAATGTCGCACCACCACCCACACCAGCAACGCCAATCGAACTTAAAGTAACGACACAGACCAATGTTACTATCCATACAGGGTCTAACGGGTTAATTCCAACTGTTGGTGCAACCATAACCGCTAACATTGCTGGATATAAACCGGCACAACCATTTTGACCAATTGTTGCTCCAAATGAAGCTGAAAAACTGGCAATCGATTCAGGAACACCTAAACGACGTGTTTGTGCCTCAATATTTAATGGAATACTGGCTGCGCTAGACCGGCTTGTAAAAGCAAAAGTCAGAACAGGTAAAACTTTTTTGAAGAAACGTATCGGATTGATTCCTGTCAGTGCCAGAATGATAGCATGTACCACAAACATGATGCCCAAGCCCAGATATGAAGCAACCAGAAATCCGCCAAGATTCACAATATCTGCGAGGTTTGAACTGGCAACAACTTTGGTAATCAATGCGAAAACTCCATAAGGAGTTAACAGCATCACAACACGTACCAGTTTCATGACCCAGGACTGGACTACATCAATTGCGGTCAGAAGATATTGCCCTTTTTCTGCATTATCTTGTATGAGTTTTAAACCTGCAACTCCCAGAAAAGCGGCAAAAATCACGACACTGATAATAGATGTAGGATGCGCTCCTGTAAGTTCTGCAAACGGATTATTTGGGATAAAGGACAAAATCATATCGGGGACATTGAGATCAGTCACTTTACCAATATAATCTGACTGAATCGCATTTAAACGTTCGGTTTCCTGTGTTCCTTGTACCAGTCCTGCTGCAGTCAAGCCAAATAAATTGGTAACAAACACACCAACTAATGCTGCTATAAATGTCGTTACCAGTAACGTTCCAATACTGTAAACACTGATTTTCCCCAAAGATCCTGCATCATGCAGTTTAATGACGGCACTTAAAATTGAAACCAAGACCAGAGGCATCACGACCATTTGCAATAGTTTCACATAACCATTACCCACAATGTTGAACCACTGAATAGATTCTTTTAAGACTAGAGTATTTTCACCATAAACCAGATGCAGTCCCAGACCAAATACCACTCCCAAACATAGACCTGCAAACACTTTTTTAGCCAGACTCCAACTGGTTTTCCGGGTTTGCATCAGCAGTATTAATAACAGAATGAATACGGCTATATTCAGAATGAGTGCAATGTTCATTAGAAATCCACAAGTTTTGATATAAGGATTATAAGTCAATGCATGATTGCTTAACAGTTGTTATCATTTTTATTGATTTTAAAGATGATCACTTAACAAAATTTATTCAACTAAAAATCATTTAGATAGCATCTTAATTCATAAAAAGAATAAGTATTTTATTAAATATGCTAAAGATATTTTTTCATTGTGATATATAAATAACCATGAACAATCATATCCAACCTGTTGAGCTTGCTAAAACCTATCGACTGCTTAATCACGGCCCTACCGTTCTCGTTTCTGCACAGCATCAAAATGATCGTGATGTGATGAGTGCTGCCTGGGCATGTGCACTAGAATTAGTACCAGCAAAAGTTTCTGTTGTTTTAGACAAAAGTACCTACACACGAAAGCTGATTGAGAAATCAGGCTATTTTGTCTTACAAGTTCCTACTTTAAAACAAATTAAACTGGTACAAGCCTTAGGCTCTATTTCAAAAACCGACCATCCTGAAAAACTTGAAAACTGCCATACACCTTTATTTCAGTTTGCTGACTATGACTTACCTATGGTTGAAGGCTGTTCAGCCTGGATCATTTGCGAATTAATCCCAGAACCTCACAACCAGTTGACTCATGATTTATTTATTGGAAAAGTGATTGCAGCCTATGCAGATAGTCGTGTTTTCAGGGATGGTCACTGGTATTATCATGAAGTTTCAGATGAATGGAAAAGTATTCATCATGTTGCTGGTGGTCATTATTACAGCATCGGTGATCCAGTCGATGCCAACAAGACTTGACCTCATCCAGCTTTACGAAACCTATGCTTATAAAAGTAAATGCATAGAATCTTTAAATAGCATACGCTAGAGCTAACATATTTTGAGATCATCAGAGTAAATATAAATGTATACAGGTATTGTTTTAGGAACAGAAGTTATTGATTCTGTCCATAATAAAGATGGCTATTCAACAGCGATTATCACTAATAGACACGGCTTTTTGGATGATGTTTTTATCGGTGCAAGTGTTGCGATTAATGGAACCTGCCTTACGGTTACACAGATACTCAAAGATCAAAATCTAGTCAGCTTTGATATTTCTGATCAAACCAAACAAGTTACAACTTTAGGTACACTCCAGCCACAAGATATCGTTAATATTGAACGTTCATTCAAAATGGGCATGGAAAATGGTGGACATAACCTCTATGGACATATCGAGGGTACTGCACGAGTCAAACATTTAAGGCGGACTGGTGAAACCTTACACCTGGAAATTGCAATACCAAAGGAAAAAATTAAATATTTCTTTTTAAAAGGATTTATTGGTTTACATGGTTGCAGTCTGACTATCAACAGTGTCAACCTTGAAGAATCAACTATCACAGTTGATCTCATTCCAGAAACCTTACGCTTAACCAATTTTAAAAATGTGCGTGAAAATGACCTGCTCAACTATGAAATAGACCAGACCACTAGAACACTGGTTGATACTCTTGAAGGTATTTACCAACGTAATAAACTTTGAATAAACTGAGCCTGTAAGCTAATCTTGCTTAAAACTTCTGCTTAAAGCAAAAAATTATCCTGAGTTTACTCAATATCTTACATGGTCAATTTGCAATATTTCATGATATAGCCAATATCAGTTTTTTAATGACTCACATACATTCATGTCAGTATATTCATTCAATTTAAAAATCTAACGTAATAAAAAGCTGGCATATAAATTGCTCTATCCAAATAAGAGAAAAATTTGGATCAGGGATTTATATGAATAGTGAATCAAATCAAATTGCACCAGAAAATGAGAAACTTGGATTATCCAAAAATTTAACTTTTGGTTTGCAACATGTATTGACTATGTATGGTGGACTGATTGCTGCACCTCTCGTTGTTGGTACTGCTATTGGCATGTCGACAGCAGATATTAGCCTTTTGATCACTGCCTCAATTCTGGTGGGTGGCTTAGCCACATTATTACAAACACTAGGCATGAGATGGTTTGGTGCAAAACTGCCGATAGTGCAAGGAACATCATTTGCCGCAGTTGCCAGTATGATCGCAATAGGAACAACTGGTGGTGGCATCCAGACTATTTTGGGTGCTGTCATTATTAGTTCTATTTTTGGAATTCTTATTGCACCATTTTTTTCCAAAATTATCCGTTTTTTCCCTCCAATTGTAACGGGTTCGATTATTACGATCATCGGGATTTCCCTATTACCTGTTGCAATTCGCTGGATGATGGGTGGCAATCCAAAAGCTGACAATTTTGGATCGCTTGAAAATCTGGGACTAGCAGCATTTACACTGATTACATTATTAATCCTGAGCAAACTTAGTTCAGGTTTAATCAGTCGTTTATCTGTTCTGATTTCGATGATCATTGGAACCATATTTGCTTATCTCATAGGTATGGCAGACTTTTCCCAAATTGCACAAGGTGAATGGATTGCACTTCCTCAATTTTTTGCTTTCGGTACACCAAGATTTGAATTACCTGCGATATTGACAATGTGCATCGTGACAATTGTGATTTTGACAGAAACCACTGCCAGTCTTTTAGCCATTGGTGAAATCGTTAATACGAAAGTTGATAGTCAGCGTCTTGCAAACGGGTTAAGAGCAGATATGTTGTCTTCTGCTATTGCTCCATTTTTCGGTTCATTTATGCAATGTGCTTTTGTGCAAAATGTAGGATTAGTTGCAGTAACGGGGGTTAAAAGCCGATTTGTTGTAGCTACTGGTGGTGCAATTCTTCTTGTTTTAGGTTTATTACCAATATTTGGTCGCTTAGTCGCTGCTGTCCCGGCACCTGTTTTGGGTGGAGCAGGCATAGTGCTATTTGGAAGTGTTGCTGCCAGCGGTATCCGCACCCTATCTAAAATAGATTATCAAGTTCAATCTAATCTCATCATTGTTGCCATCTCCATTTGTGCAGGCCTAATCCCCCTTATTACTCCTGAATTTTTTCATCACTTTCCAAAAACATTACAAACATTATTTCACTCAGGTATCAGTACAACATGTCTAGTTGCAGTATTTTTAAATATTTTCTTTCACCATTTTAAAATACATAAAAAAGTTAGAAATACAGTCATCCAAAGTAATACTCGAAGCATTACACATAGTTAAACCATAAAATATTGATAATGGAATGTATAAGCCACTAAAAATAACTCATAAAAATACCCTATAAGTTATATCCAACTTATAGGGTTTTTCATTCATTGATGTAGCTTTTTTATAAACAAGTCTTATGAAAAGCTACTTTTCCATATTTTCAATGATTGCCTGACCAAATTCCGAACAACGAAGTAAAGTTGCACCAGGCATTAAACGTTCAAAATCATAAGTAACTGTTTTGGCAGAAATTGCACCAGAAACACCTTGAATAATCAGATCAGCTGCTTCTGTCCATCCCATATCACGAAGCATCATTTCAGCAGAAAGAATAATAGAACCAGGGTTTACCTTGTCCTGTCCCGCATATTTAGGTGCCGTACCATGAGTTGCTTCATAAACCGAGATTGCTCCGCCAATATTTGCCCCTGGGGCGATACCAATTCCTCCAACTTCGGCAGCAAGCGCATCAGAAATATAATCACCGTTCAAGTTCAATGTCGCAATGACAGAATATTCAGCAGGACGCATCAAAATTTGTTGTAAAAAGGCATCTGCAATCACGTCTTTTATTATAATATCCTTACCTGTTTTAGGGTTTTTGATTTTAACCCAAGGACCACCATCAATGAGTTCCCCACCGAAACGGTCTATTGCAAGCTCATAACCCCATTCTTTGAATGCACCTTCAGTGTATTTCATGATATTGCCTTTATGTACCAAAGTTACAGATGGCTTATCATTATCTATAGCAAATTGGATGGCTTTACGGACAAGTCGTTGTGTCCCCTCTTTTGATACAGGTTTGATTCCTATACCACAGTTTTCTTCAAAACGAATTTTTGTTACACCCATTTCTTCTTTGAGGAATTTAATGACTTTTTTCGCTTCAGGAGAATCCGCTTTCCACTCAATTCCAGCATAAATGTCTTCTGAATTTTCACGGAAGATAACCATATCCGTTAACTCTGGATGCTGAACTGGAGAAGGTACACCTTCAAACCAACGCACTGGACGTACACACACGTAAAGATCCAATTCCTGACGCAATGCAACATTTAATGAACGAATCCCACCACCAACAGGTGTGGTCAATGGTCCCTTGATTGAAACAACAAACTCACGAAGTGCTTCAAAAGTCTCTTCTGGCATATAGGTGCCATAAATTTTATCGGCTTTCTCGCCGCAATATACTTCCATCCATTCGATTGAACGTTTGCCACCATATGCTTTTTGAATAGCTGCATCAACTACAGCTTTCATTGTAGGTGTAATATCAACCCCAATACCGTCACCCTCAATAAATGGAATGATTGGGTGATTTGGAACATTCAGTGACAAGTCTGCATTAACGGTAATTTTTGTACCATCTGCAGGTACTATGATCTTCTGATAACCCATTGTACTGGTTCTCCCTTTTTATTTATAGTTGGCGATTTTTAAAAATAATTGCCAATAGACATTACTTTCATCATTTCTTATCGCATAATTTTCTAATCGAAATCCAGTGTTTTAAGATTTATATAGAGAATAGCTACATTTTCCTTTTAAATAAAACATAGTGTTTTATATATTTATTTTGATACAAAAAGCATTTTTTATAAAAATCATTCTTAACAATAAATCATAGCTAATTAACTCATATTGATCTCATATAACAAAGCCACTCAACAATATATCTAATTAAAACAGATCGTTACATCAATCCCCTCAATTTAAAGCGATTAGAATTGCGCCAATCAAAAAGTAGTTAGATATCTGATCCCAAAATGCCTCCCGACATTTTTCATTGAAAAATAGTTCTCTATAACAGACTACTACCATTTCATTTAGTTTTTTACCAACTTAGCGTTCATTTACCAATGCTTGCACCTATTTCACAATATTCAGTTTTAAGACTTAGATCCCTTTCAGTCTCTATCGATATATCCTGAAAACTTAATTACTTTTACTTTAGTAAATATTTTTCTTCTGTTTATGTACATAGTTTATAGATACATTTAATTTTACTGCGATCAGACTTTCTATATAAAATATTTACTCAAATTTATACAAAAAAAATCCTGCTCTATTGGGGTAAATAAAACAGGATCAAACCAAAAAACACTGCCTAGTGTTGAATAAATATTAACAACCATATAAAGCCTGACACAATCCTGATTATTGAAACTCACTGTCCTAAAAATATACTGATTTAGTCAACAAAAAAGCCCATCTTGCGATGAGCCTTGTTACGATCAATACGCAACTCACTTAACAATCCATCGTATATGGAACATGAGATGGATTAATCAGGTCTATATAAATCCTGGGTTGGCATATACTAGATATACCTATAAAATGATCAAGGTTGAGTCAGTTTGATGTTCACCAAAATATTTTTCTTAGCATCTTTAGCTTGAGCAAATACAGGCAATATTCCAGTATAAGTTCCTTTTGCAAGATCTGGATTATCACTTGGGACATAATCTACACGGAATGTACTTTTTTGACCACTAGCACATCCAACACTATAATTCATCGCTCGAGAACCACAGTCCGTAGATCTATACCCTCTTAGCTTGACTACAACTTCTTGTCCATCTGCCCGCTTAATTGGTACATAAATAGTCGCAAAACCAGGTTCTTTTTTTGAATCAAGAACTGTTGGTCCCTCACCTGTATAAGCAGCAATATAACTATATTGTGCACCTTCATTTAATTGTGAAACAGTTGCATTCTTACTTGCATCACTAATCACTAGATCAGTTTTAATTGTATCTGATGCATTAATATCAAATGGCGAAGTATAAGGGTCATATTTACTCCGGGTCAGATGTAAAATACGATTTTGTACTAAATTTCCTTGTGCATTACTAACTCTTAAAGGTAACCAACTAATAAACTTCGTTTCACTATTCTGATTACTCTCACCAGAAACTCTCCAAATTAAAAGAATATTGGAGTCAGTCGTTGGCGCAGATAAATCCCTCTCTCCTGAACTTGATTTTAAGGCTAGACGGTAACGAAGCTTAATAACATTGTTATCATTTGCTACATTCTGACTATCAAGCTCAACCTCAGAATAGCGACCATGATGAGTAATGGTAATTCCGCCAAATGGTGTTACAAGACTATTATCGGGTAAGTGCAGCGGCTCATATCCTTCCGTCAACTCAAATGGTGGAATAATAAGTTGATTACCTTTAAATTTACCTTGACCTATTACACTTGTATTATTATTAGCAAATACTGGTAATACATTGTTTTGTAGCGTGGTTAAAGCAACCGCATCATTACCCCCTGAAGCACTTGTTCCCCAATGTACCCCTATGATTTCATTTAATTGTCTGGATATAACAGGTGACCCGGAACTTCCACTTTGGGTATCTACGTTATATCTGATTCGTCCTTCTTGAAGCTTAATAATTTTCGCATTTTCATTTTCATGACGATCCCCAATGACCATTGGTTGAACCCCACCATTACCATATTGAGGAATATAAATCTCATCACCAACCTTATTTTCTCCTTCGGTTCTAATCCTCATACTCCCAAAGACTGTTAACGCACCTGAATGTTGTACATCAAACTCATTTAGACGGACAAGAGCGTAATCATTATTTCCACCAGCTCCACCAGTAACCGCTACGTTATCGGTACGAAGTGGAATACTATTAACCTCTAACTGGCGTTCTGAATCGCAACTTTCATTAAACCAACCCAATAGTAAGTAACCATTTACATTCGCATTTTGTGGAACTTCATGACCAACCACATGACTATTAGTTAACATATAGCGACCATTACCCACAATCGCACCCGATCCCCATCCACCAAACCTCGCATTTGCAGCTGCTAATGATCGATCATAAATACTCGTTCCTGCAAAGCACTCAAGCGGTCGCCTATCATCAGCACCAACCAGAATTCTAGGTTCTCTTTTTAGACGTTTCTGCTCAACAGTAATATATTTCAGACCTAACGAAGCGTTGGCGTTGACATCAGGTAATACCACTCGAATTGTCGCAGAGTCACCTTTCACAATGACACCAGAAGCCAGAGTATCTGCTAACTTATAAATCTGGCTTTGATTATCACTATCTATAATTTCAACATAAGTACCTTCTGGCAGCTTAATATTGTCAAAAACCAGCTTTAACTTTTCTGCATTTTCTTCATAAACCGTTTCAATGTAAGCCGTAGCAGTAATGTTTTCTGGAACGATCTGAACATTTTTTTGAATTGGGACACCAACCACCTCTCCAGATACTGCCATTACAGTTGTATTGGCCGAATTTGAAAAATTACTATTACTACTTGCTGATGTCGAATTATCATCCGAGCCACAAGCTGCTAGTAAAATAGAGCTGAGCAATAAACTTATCTTTCCAAAGGGTTTAATATTTGTTTTCATAGGATCACTCTTTAAATTTAATAATTGATTTATAATTTCTAAAAAACAATTT
>NZ_OOGT01000247.1 GCF_900323515.1 Acinetobacter stercoris
AAAATAGACTTTTTATTTATTTAAAAGCTTGCATAATGTATTTCAGGCAATGAGTTGTCGTGGAGGGCATGATGAAAGCATTATTATTATCAGATGAAATTAACCATTTTCATTGGGCAATGCTGAAATCTGTGTTGTTGGTATTAAGTTTATTACCTGCTAGCCACTTTTTTTTGAATTTATTGCAAAATACCCAAGGTGGCAGTCAAATCGTAATTGGTTTTTTTGCAGTGAGTCTATTTTCTGCTTTGACCATTTTGGCTTTCTACTCAGCTCTAAATGCAACTATATTCAAAATGAAACATACACAAGCAAGTACATTTGAAGAACAGGTCATTAAAATCTACCGTTATATTCCTATGCTGTCACTTGCCAGTATGATTTCTTATTTAGTTGTTCAGCTTTAATTCTGATTAAAGAGTAAAGCCGAGTATATACTCGGCTTTTTTATAATTTGAAGAACCTTTTTAATTTATCCCATTCTGGAAGATGAGAAAAACTTTGTTGTTCAATCGCAATGTCTTCCCAGTTGGCTTTGGAAGAAAGATGGAAATCTAATTTTTTAGTTGGATGGAGATCATTCAGCCCTAACGGAATCCAGAATGCCAGTCCATTACTTAATTCATTTGGTAAAACAGAACCACATTTCTGACAAAAGTATGAAGTGAAACCAGTCTCCTTTTGATAAGTTCCGATAACATCTTCACCTGAAATCCATTCAAATACTTCTTTATTGACCAAAGTTGCAAAATTGGCATGTGTACCAGTCTGTTTACGACACAGACTACAATGACATTGATAAATCGTATTTATATCGTTTAGGTTTATTTTAAATTGAACGGTACCGCAAAGGCATTGTCCTTTTAGCATGATGTTTTGTCCGTTTTATATTAGATATAAAATCTGAGAAGTGGTTAAGATAACAGCAGATCTGAAAAAACACAAAGTGACAAAAAACGAGGGAAATATGGATTTGATTGAGTGGAATGATTTTATAAAAGTTGAACTTCGGGTGGGGAAAATCATTCAGGCTGAAGTATTTGAGAAAGCACGTAAGCCTGCTTATATTTTACATGTTGATTTTGGTCATGATTTGGGGATAAAAAAATCGAGTGCGCAAATTACGAAACATTATCAACCTGATGCATTGATCGGGAAACTTGTTGTTGCCGTGGTTAATTTTCCCAAAAAACAAATTGGACCAATTCAGTCAGAATGTTTGGTGACAGGGTTTCATGATGAAAATGGTGATGTGGCACTGTGTGTTCCAGATCTGGATGTACCGTTGGGAACAAAACTATTATAACAATGTTTTCCCTCTCATTTCTGAGAGGGAAACTGTAATTCTTAGCGTCGTGATTTAAAGCTAACATCTACATTTCTAGGTCTATATATCCAACCTAAAATCAGTAGAAATAGTGAAAATCCTAGAATTGGCCAGTCACTGAAACGAGTATACCATGTTTCGCCTTGCATGGCAGGTAGGTTACCGCGTAGTACATATTCTTTATCCATTGGGGCTTGTTCAACGATATGACCTTTTTCGTTGATAAAAGCTGTTATACCTGTATTGGTTGCACGGATAAACCAGCGACCATTTTCTTTAGCGCGCATTTGTACCATTTGTAGATGTTGCATAGGTCCTGCAGTACCTGTAAACCATGCATCATTTGAAACGGTAACGAGGAAGTCACTGTTAGCCGCATTGCGTCTGGTTAGATTTGGATATGCCACCTCATAACATATTGCAGAGGCAAGAGGATGACCTTTGACCATTAACGGTTTTTGATCATTCGCTCCACGAGAAAAGCCGCTCATGCTTGGATCATTCTGTAGAGAAGGCAGTACCCAGCTTAACATTCCAGAAAGAGGAATATATTCCCCGAAAGGAACTAGGCGCTGCTTCTTATATAGCCCATCAGCATTGCTTCCTGATGCCATTAAACTGTTATAAAACATCGGCTGGTTTTGTTGTTTTGATTCTTTCATATCCCAGTAGGGGATACCCGTTACCCATGCAGAACCTGAAGCCTTACCTTGTTCATCCATTGACTTTAAAAATGGTTCAATATCAGACTGGAACAACGGGATAGATGATTCTGGCCAAACAATCAGGTCACGTCCCCATTCGGTTTTGGTCAGATTCAAATAGATCATCAAGGTTTTTTCTTGATATTCAGTTAACCATTTTAAATCTTGGGGAATGTTGCCCTGAATGAGTGAGACACTTAACGGTTTAGCCGCTTTAGGTTCGACAAAATCAATTTTTGAAGAACCCCAGGCACCTAAGAGTAATAATGCACTTGGAATGATCCAGAATATTTTACGATTGAGTATTTCAACCAATGCCGATGCTAAAACGATGACTGTAAAAGATACAGCAAACACGCCAAATAGTGGTGCATAGCCATCTAAAAATCTTTCTGTAAATGCATAACCTGCAAATAACCATGGAAAACCTGTAAATACCCAAGTTTTAGCCCATTCGAAGAATACCCAGAGTGGTGTGAAAGTCAGTGGTGTTTCTGGGAAAAAGCGTCGATAAAGCCAAGTCTGCACGGCCGTAAATAGCCCCATGACCAAAGCCATGAAAGCAATCATTAGGATACTTAGGACGGCATGAGTATTGCCGTAGACATGGATGGATGTATATAGCCAGAAAGCACCAACAAACCATAAACCAAAACCGTATGCCCAACCAATAAACCAGGCTTGTTTGGGAGAGCGTTTACGCAAGCTTACATATAACAAGGCTGGAGAGAGGATTGCGATCCACCACCAGTAATAGGGTGCAAGTGCAAGACTAAAAATCGCCCCAGAAAATAATGAAATTAAAAATGGAAAAATAAATGGGAGCTGTTGATTTGTTCCAGAAGAATTTAACAGCTTTTCAAAGTGTGCTCTCATTTACGTACAGCTCGAATCAGATGAATGGTGCGGGCATCTGCTTCAATAATGGTAAATTCCCAATTTTCAAGTTCAACGACCTGACCTTGTAAATCACTCACCAGTCCGATTTCTTGAAGCAAAAGACCGCCGACAGTTTCTACTTCATCATCAGAAAAGTCAGCATCTAAAACAGTGTTGAAATGTTCAATTGGTGTAAGTGCCTGTACGAGCCATGCATTTGCTATGGTATGAGCTTTATCAGGGACTATAAACTGGGCTTCTTCATCGACTTTGTCATGTTCATCTTCAATTTCACCCACGATTTCTTCTAGGATATCCTCTAGTGTTACAAGCCCAGAAGTTGTGCCATATTCATCAATGACAATAGCAATATGGGTTTGTGTATTTTTAAGCATACGAAGGACTTGATCCGAGCGCGCGCTTTCAGGAACAAATAATGGCTGACGCATCAGGCTGTGAACATTAACCTTGGATGCGCGATCTGTCATGTATGGTAGTAAGTCTTTTGCAAGCAAGATACCAACGACATTATCAGGTTGTTCAGCTGAAAACACTGGAAATCGAGAGTGCGCTGACTCAATTAAAACAGGCAAAATATCCAGTAATTGATCATCTTCTTGCAAGCTGATCATAGCTGTACGTGGAGTCATGACTTCACGTACCTTTGTTGCTGGAAGGTCTAAAACGCCTTCTAACATGGCAACAGTATCGGGTTCTAAAAAACGACGTGAATCTTGTACTAATTTTAGCAGTTCATCGCGGGTTTCTGGTGCTGTACCTAACCATTTCCGTAAGCCACGCATACCCCACGACGGGCCTGATTCCTCGTGCATGATCTTTCCTAAAGACTCTTTATATCTAAAAATTTAATTTTATCATACCGAAGAAAATACAGATGTCTATCTATAAAATGATGAGAATAGATGAATAGAATAATCCTTTTACATTTATGTTGTGCAAAACACGAAAAGTAAGTGTTTGTGTTAAAATATTTAAGTATCTATTAATTGGGTTTGAGCATGTCTGATCAGTCTATTACACCTAGCATTCAACTGAATACACGTGGATTACGCTGTCCTGAACCAGTAATGATGTTGCATCAAGCTATTCGTAAATCTAGGTCAGGTGATGTGGTCGAAGTTTTTGCGACAGATAATTCAACTTCATGGGATATCCCGAAATTTTGTATGCATCTTGGACATGAGCTTTTACTTCAAGAAGAAAAGTTGGATGATGCTGGTAATAAAGAATTTCATTATCTGGTGAAGAAAGGGTAGTTTATATGGTTTCTGATCGAAATTTTTATTTCCGTAAGTAGTAAAGACTAAACCTGTACATATTGGAGAGAATATGGTTGTCTTTGGCCTGAAGAAACTCAAGCTAATCCATTTTTTATTAGAATCAATAGATAAATGAAAAAATCCCCTCAATAGGTGAGAGGATTTTAATTTCAAAATAAATTACATGTTCGGATAGTTTGGACCACCACCACCTTCTGGAGTTACCCAGGTGATGTTTTGCGATGGGTCTTTGATATCACAAGTCTTACAGTGCACACAGTTTGCAGCATTGATCTGGAAGCGTTTAGAACCATCATCATTTTCCATGATTTCATAAACGCCAGCAGGGCAGTAACGTTGTGCAGGCTCATCCCATTTTGGTAAATTTACATTTACAGGAATGTCTGGATTAGTCAGTTTCAAGTGCGCAGGCTGGTTTTCTTCATGAACTGTATTTGATACAAATACTGAAGATAAACGGTCAAAAGTCAATTTGCCATCCGGTTTAGGGTAGTTCGGTTTAAATGTTGCCGCATCTACTGTTTTTAACGCACTAAAGTCAGGTACCAGATCATGCAAGGTAAATGGAACTTTAAAGACATTCTGGTCAATAAAGTTAAATGCACCACCAAACCACTGACCAAATTTATGCATTGCCGGACCAAAGTTACGAGAGTTATATAACTCTTCTTTTAGCCAGCTATTATCGAATTTGTCTGTATAAGAGGTGAGTTCTTTTTCAAAGAAGTCTTCGCCTTCTGTAACACGGGCAACGGCAATGTCCCCGCCTTTTTCTACGCCTGCCTGAATTGCTTCAAATACTGCTTCACCACATAACATGCCAGATTTCATGGCAGTGTGAGAGCCTTTGATTTTGGCAAAGTTTAAGAAACCAGCATCATCTCCAATGAGACAACCACCTGGGAATGTGAGTTTAGGAAGTGAATTTAGACCACCTTTAACAACAGCACGTGCACCATAGGAAATACGTTTCCCACCCTCTAAATAC
>NZ_OOGT01000254.1 GCF_900323515.1 Acinetobacter stercoris
ATATAAAAGATAATCATGTTATAAATTCATATAATAATTTCAGACTTCTAACACAAAGTTTTTCACCATTTAAAAAAAATATAACTAATTGTTATCAACCAATTGAAAAGTATAGTGACAATGAGCTAAACAATATTCTTTCCTTAAAAGATTCTAAAACTATATTTGTAAAATATAGAATTCCTAATAATGAGAAAATATTCCAAATTTACAAAAATCTAAATTCTTCCTTCCCAATAATAAAAAAATGTTAGGACATATACCCAATCCACCCATACCTAACATGCAAAACTGCCAACCCACATTTCACATCAAACCTCGCATCCATCTGGGTGCGAACATCATTCACCATTTCAGCCCATGAGTTGTTGTAAAAATACCGTGAAATCACTGCATCCAGCCATTCATCCAACACATCCGATTGCCCTTGCAAATCCAACACCAAACGCTGTATGGCGCGAGCTTCGTTGTCGTTGATCTGCAAACTCACTTTGGGCTTATGCACATACATGGGCTCCATTTCATCCATAAAATAATCTGCAATAATTTTCCGTTGTTTTTTCTTGCCGAGCCGTTTTAAGCGCATTGCCTTAGCGGCTTGATCCATGCCTATTGCGATTGGATGCACAGGTTGACCACAGGGTCCAGTGTTGGAATACTGCCAAGCACCGAACTGGTATAACCAGCCTTCCAGATCAAATCTGGACCAATCTGTGGTTTGTAAAATGTGTTTTTCAATGGCAACTGCACTCATGTATTTCCCCAAATAAATTCAATGTTTTTCGTGTTTTGTTGTTTATGCAGTTCCCAGCAACTCCCCCTTAAAACCCACCTCTCTCAAGAATGGTTCGAGTTTTTTAGCCTCGACAGGATCACCCAATTTCAGGGCGATACGTGCCCCGAGTTGATCAAAACTTTCACCAGGTGCACCGATTTTCCCTGCGACTCCAGGATGGTGTGCAAGTTTTGCAGCAAAGGCTAAGATTTGTTTATGAGATAAACCCTCGCGTTTTAAACTGGTTCGGTTTTGTTTATTGATCGAGTTGTAATCGGGTCTACCCTCGTACTTGGTGTGATATGCGTTGATCAGCCAGTCCGCGAAGTGGTAATTCATCAGGTCGTCACAGATATCCCGACCTGCGTTGTAAATCTCGAAGGCTCGTTTTTCTCGTTCGGCCCATTTGGATTTTGCGATGTGTTCAAAATCCAGATTTTCATCCGCGAGAAATATTTCTTGTCGAAGTTTTTTAAAGCAAAGCCAATCTTTTTTATTTTTAGATTCTAATAATAGATTCTTTGATAGATTCCGTGTCCCAACGTTGGGACTCTTTGACGGAATTGTTGGGACTCTTTCATGGAATTGTTGGTACTGTTCCATTGTTGGAACTGTTCCATCTTTGGGACTCTTTGAATCATCGTTTTCAGAGTCAAAGAATATCAATGATGGTTCGCTTTCTCTCCCTTTAACACCGACGAGTTGATAGACTTTAACTTGTTTGGTTTTTCCTTTGCGTTCACCAGTATCGATAATGAGACCATCTTCGATCAGTTCTTCAATTATCTTTAGAACTGTCTTTCTATCCATTTCCGTATCTTCGACAAGTCGACTCATACTTGGATAGGCACAATGTTCTTCACTCGCTCGATCAGCAAGTGAAAGTAAAACTAATTTTTTGAGTGCTTTTAAGCATCCGCCTTTTTTCTGTTTCTGGCGTATTTGCCATGCCCATCTACTCGCATCAAGGCTCATATTCCACCTCCCTGATCTATTTCGAAATCAATATCAGTAAAATGACCTTTCCATTCTTTACAGCGAATATCTTTACATCCTAGAAAATCATAAGGATTAAATTGCCATGATATTTTTCCGCAACTTGGACAATTAAATCGTGTCTTAGGATTCTTCTTTCTTCTTCTAAACTTTTTAATCTCTGTTGAAATTTTTAAGCCAGCACCCTGAATCATTGTTCTTTTATTTATTTTATTAAAATCAAATGTACGGCGTTTGGCTTGGTTTGCAAGACTAAACGGAATAACAATAAATCCTGATTCACTGTTCAGAAAAGCCAATGCAAGTTCTTCATTCAATATAGTTGCTCTAGAAAAATCAGTGGTCGGATAAGTGAATTTATTCATCCAGAAAACATCATTTCCGTCATATTTATTTTTTTGAAATGCGACATATCTGTATTCATCACCACTAATTTGTGTTTTATTCGGAATATATTGGTGATCCACTTTCCAAATTGCTAGCGCATCAACATGATCTGCTGATAATGGTTGATCGTACTCACGCGCATGATCAAAGTGATATTGTGCTTCTTTTAATGTGCATACATGCGCTTTATCTAAATCAGTATGGTAACCCTGTAAATTATGACAATTGAAACCTACATTTGATCCAACATTATCTCTAAAACAAGCAAGGTAAAATCTATCTCTCACACCCCACCATCCTTAGGCTTTAAAAACCCACTCCCCACAAATTCCACCAGTCCAGCTTTAGACAAACTTTTTTCTATTTCATAGGTCAGGTATATCGCTATACGAAAGCGATGATGCATTTGTTCTCTAAAGTCTTCCCGTTTCACTGCAGCATTGCTTTCTGGATAATTTCCCTTGCGTAACCTCGCCTTGTTCTTTTCCATCATGTGCTGCAGCAGTCTTAGTGCAGGTTCATAAAATGACTGGACGCTTTGAGTATATTTGTGTTCTGGAACACGGGCGTTATAAGGTGATCTCATGGTGACAACCTCTCTGTATCGAAAGGTTGTTTTTCGTTGTTGGCTATATCGTCAAAACTACAGATATATAACGGCGCCGTGGTTTGTGTTTTGACATAAGCATCATCGGGTGCCACGCCAAGTCGGTATTCTTGTTGTTCGATATGCTCTATCAGTGCTGTAACGCAGGTACTACAGTCTGTATCCGTGCTTATGCCTATGCACGGTTGGCAATGTGTATTCATGTTTTCCCCAAATTTTCAATTTTTATCCTGCCCAATGTCAGGTTTATTTTTCATCGATGCATTTCTGTATTTGCGCATCTAGTGTTGCGAGGTTGATTTGTAGTTGTTGTATGACTTTGGAGATATCGAGTGCTTCGCCTCGGGTAATGCGTCCATCTGTCATCATGTTTTGAAAGATTTGGTATATATTTCCGCTGTGGATTCCTATATTGAGGACTTCATTGGTCAGTGCAAAGTCTTTGCATTCGGGAATGTCTGGCAGGTCGATAGCCACTTTGCCGTTTTCTGCGCATAGGCTTTGTAGTATGCGGTCATCGCCTGTGATCCCGATGAGTTTTGATGTTTCTAGTAGTGTTAGATGGTGTGTTTCTGTGTTTGTGTTGACCTTGCTGTTTAGTACGGCTGGGCTTTTTATGCCGAGTCGTGGGGCTAAGGCAGTTGCTCCGCCTGGGTAGTCATGGACTGTATGGTATGCGGCATCTAATATGTTCATCGGATTTGCTCTTGAACGTGTTATTAGATGACCTGTGAGCTACTATTTTTCATAGCACGCACGTATATCCAATTGATATCAGGTCTTAATTCTTCTGCTTTCACTTCCCCATTTGTCAAATCTTCAATAGCTAAACAACGATCATCTGGAATCCGTTCAGGGTTCCATTTACTTAACGCCCACGGCGTAATTTCTAATTTCTTTGCTAAAGCTGACTTGCTTCCAGCAAGTTTTACAGCTTTTGCAAATGCTTTTTCTGGTGTAGACATATGCAACCACAAAAACTACTAAAAGTAGAAACAAATATACTACCTAAAATAGAATTGGTGCAAGTGAAAATAAAGGGTAAAATTCTACCAAGCGTAGAAAAAGGAAATATGCCCACGGTGCAATCAGCTAAATATCAAGACTTTGCGAGTAGGCTTAAGGCTTTAATGGAAAATGAAAGCTCGCCTATAAAAACAGTAAATCAATTGAAAGATGCAATTGATGTTACTTATGAAATGGCTCGTCGCTATACGCTTGGTATTGCCAAACCCCGAGAAGAAAAACTTAAAATTCTTGCAGATAAATTAAATGTAAGTATTAGTTTTTTGGATCATGGTACAGAAATAACCGATCATTCTAGTCTACATTCAATAGAAATTCCTAGTTTAATTCCAGTTATTTCGTGGGAAGATGCAAAGAAATGGAATGTTGATGGAAATAATTCTTCGATCAATATCATCGAATGGCTTCCTCAAAATTCTAGATGTGGCAAAAACGGTTTTGGTTTAATTGTTTCGGGTGTTTCTATGCAACCGGACTTTAAACCGCAAGATCGTATTTATATAAATCCTGACTTTACATTAAAAAGTATGAAAACAGGTAATTTAGTTATTGTTGCTTTTGACAATCAAGATCAAGCCGACTTTAAAAAGATCATTGTTGAAAACAACGTTAAATTTTTAGAACCCTTAAATCCTAAGTACTTAGACAAGCCAATTTTAATGCAAAAGAATTGCAAGTTAATTGGTAAAGTTGTTGGGATGTATAGGAATATATAAATTATAGAGTCTTAATATGTCATATGATTTAGGCCCAGCTCCGGTAACGCCAATCGAAAGATTAATGCTTCTTGATGATAGTAAATGGGAAGACTTTATTGAGAACTGCGTTAGAGAGTTATTTGAAAAAGAACAATATATCAAAGTTGCAAAACTTGGAGGGGCTGGTGATAAAGGTAGAGATATTTGTGCTTACAGACAAGAGCAAGCTGTAGTAGATTCATGGGACTTATATCAAGCAAAATATTATACATCTACAGCAATGAGTCCTACAAATTTTTTCCCAGAATTAGCTAAGTTTTTTGATATGCTAATTCTAGGTGAATATACTAAAC
>NZ_OOGT01000083.1 GCF_900323515.1 Acinetobacter stercoris
ATAATAATAGTCCCAACACGAGATTATTCTCGTTCCATTTAGCCTTATTTAATATATTTACTTGAGTGCAATTATGACATTAAAATCTATTTTATTTCCTGTTATTTCTTTTGGTGCAACAATGATCCCTGTTAGCTCATTTGCAACACCACAAGTAACATTTCAGGGTGAAGTAACAACACAAACTTGCCAAGCATCAATCAATGGAGAAAGTAACGGTACTGTACTTTTACCAACTGTATCTGCTGATCAATTGGCAACTGCAGGAGCGACTACTGGTCTAACACCTTTTACAATTTCTGTTTCTGGATGTACTGCAAATCCAACAGACGATCTAAAGATTTCAACAAAATTCTTAGGTCATAACACAACTCAGTCTGGCAACCTTGGCAACCTTGCTGCAAACGACATCGCTGCAAAAAATGTTTCGATTCAATTGACAACTGACTCATCAGGTTCAGTACCAGTACAACTCAATGGTGTAACCAGCGTTGAAGGTCTGGTTTTAAACAAAGGTGAAACTACAGCTAGCCATCAGTTTGCAGCACGTTATTTTGCAGAAGATGCTGTTACAGCAGGTGCAGTGACAGCAGTTGCAGAATATACACTGAGCTATCAATAAGTCTTGATTTATCTGCCATTTCTAATGGCAGATTATAAGGGGATCGGAGGTTATATGAAGTTTTCAATTCCTAAATTGCTTCTTGTATCATCTTTATTCTTTGCCCACTCTATACCTACAATGGCAGGTATAGTGATGACAGGAACCCGTGTAATTTTTCCAGCACAAAATACTGAAAAGACCATCCAGTTGCAAAACAAGGAAAATCAGCCTTATCTGGTTCAGGTATGGCTGGATTCAGGTGATCAGAATTCAACACCTGAAAATACCCGTTCCCCTTTTCTTGCCAATCCTCAAATTTTTAAAATCAATCCTAATCAAGGTCAAATTGTCCGTATCATTTTTACAGGAGACAAAACACAGCTGCCTCAGGATCGAGAATCGTTATTTTTTCTAAACTTCTCTGAAATTCCTGCAATCAAAAATCAGGATACTGACTCAAACAAATTGATGGTGGTTTTTAAAAATCGTCTAAAGGTATTGTATCGCCCAACAAATTTACCTGATTCATCAAGTAACATCAGCAAACATTTGAGCGCCTCATTAAAACAGCAAGCAAATCGAAAAGTGATCGAGTTAAAAAATGATAGTGCCTATTATGCCAATATCCTGTCGGTGAACATCAAAGATACCAATAGTTCGCAGCAATCCTTTAGTAACAAAACTATTGCGCCTTTTTCCACAATGCAATGGGAAGTTAAACCATCTACCTCCAGTTCTTCTCAAATCCAGATCGACTTGGTTAACGATTATGGAGCGACCGTTAGTTTCAATCTACCTTTATCTAATCCTTAATATACGTCTATGAAGCAACTTGGGCTTTTTATTAAAACTTCTTGTACACCAATCAGCATTGCCTTGTGTTTTCAAGGAATTGCACCTGTGTATGCTATTGAAGTCGAAAATAATGCTAAACAAAATGATGAGTATATCTTTGATGATGCCCTGATTCGCAGTAGCTCAATTAATAAAAAAATGCTTGAACAATTAAGTAAAGGCAACAATATCGTTCCAGGTATGTATAAGGTTGACTTATATATCAACCAACACTTCATTGAGAAAACGACAATCAATTTTGTTGAAGATTCTCATCAGGAAGTACAGCCTTGCTTTAGTTCAGCTTTACTCAAAAAAGCCGATATTATTCAAAAGGATTTAAAAGAGAAAGGGTCTGATTCTGTCAATGCAACAAACCAGTGTTTTTTTCTCAATGATATTGTTGATGGAGGATCTATCAACTTTGATACTGGTCGCCTAAAACTGGAATTGGTCATTCCACAGACTTTTTTAAAGCAAAGACCGCGAGGTTATGTTGATCCAGGCCTTTGGGATGCGGGCTCATCAATAGGATTTGTTAACTATATCGCAAATTATTATTACAACTCCTTTGATACTGGGCACACAACCATTAATCAGGATGCTGCGTATGTTTCACTTAACGGTGGCATGAATGTTGGCAAATGGCAATTTCGTCAACAATCCAGTTTAAACTATAGTAACAATGACACGACATGGAATAATATTCGAAGCTATTTAAAACGCCCTATAGAACCAATTAAAAGTGAACTTTCCATTGGACAACTGAGTAGCACTGGGCGATTTTTTTCAGGTTTAAGTTTTAACGGTGTGAACCTGAGTTCTGATGAACGTATGTTACCCGAATCCATGCGTGGTTATGCTCCTGTTATCCAAGGGATTGCCAAAACTACAGCCCGAGTTTCAATTGAGCAAAATGGTCGAGAAATCTATCAAACCACAGTTGCACCAGGCCCATTCCGGATTCGTGATCTTTACCCTACAAATTATAATGGTGATTTAACTGTTACCATTCATGAGGCTGATGGAACGCTCAGTAGTTTCAGGGTTCCGTTTTCTGCCGTTCCCGAATCAATCCGGCAAGGTTCATTTAAATACAATTTAGATATTGGTCGTACCCGTGATATTGGTGAGGATACCAACTTTGCAAATATCACCACACAATATGGTTTGAATAATGCTATCACTTTAAACAATGGACTTCGTATTGCAGAAGGTTATCAGTCTTCAATGCTTGGGACGGCCTATACCAACAGATTCGGTGCTTTTGGTACAGAAGCAACTTATTCAAGAGCCAAACTGCCAGATCAGGACTATGTCGATGGATGGATGTTCAGTGCAAATTACAGCAAGACGATTCAACCCACTCAAACAACTATTTCACTTGCGGGTTATCGCTACTCTACTGATGGTTATCGAGATCTGGCAGATGTAATATCACTGCGTAAATCTGTCAAGGACGGCTCTGGTTTTTACTCAAGTACTTTTAATGAACGTACCCGATTTACGGTAACAATGAACCAGAGTTTAGGTCAGTTTGGAACATTATTTATATCTGGTTCTAAACAGCAATATAGAGATAACAAAGAGGATGACTACCAGTTACAACTTGGTTACGGCAAAGCCTTTCATAACGGTGTGAACGTAAATCTGTCCGTTTCACGACAAAAAATAAACTATGCAAATCCCCCAGACAGCTCTGCTATCACACTGCAACCACAAAACTCGGATGACAATACGATTTATGCTGCGACAATCAATATTCCATTAGGTCCAAAAAATAATAAAAAGCAAAATTTGTCCATGACATATACGCATGATGATCATAATTCCTACCAATCCACTGTGACTGGATCGTTAGGAAAACAGGATAGTCTAAGCTATAACCTTGGCTTCTCATATGATGATCAAAGTGAACAAGGTGTATGGAATGCAGGCTTACAAAAACGTTTAAATAATGCCAACGTTGGTATCAATGCTTCAATGGGTGACAACTATTGGCAATCCTCTGCCAATATTCAAGGAGCAATCGCTGTACATAGTGGTGGCATTACTCTTGGTCCATATCTAAGTGATACATTTGCCTTAGTTGAAGCCAAAGGTGCAGAAGGTGCTAAACTTATGAATACCCAAGGAGGTGTGATCAATGCCAAAGGTTATACGCTAGTTCCAGCTCTGACTCCTTATCGGTTTAATACAATTTCACTCAATCCTGAAGGTATTTCTGATCAAATAGAACTCGAGTCAGGAGATAAAAAAATTGCGCCATATTCTGGAGCATCTGTAAAAATCAAATTCGAAACACGTCAAGGCTATGCTGTCCTGATTCAAGCTGAACCAGATCAGGGTATCAGCATTCCGTTAGGTTCTGATGTATTAGACGAAAATGGTCAAAATATAGGTATTGTTGGGCAAAATTCACAAATTTATTTGCGTTCAGAAAAGCTAGATAACCGCATAAAAATCCAATGGGGTGACCAGCCAGATGAAAAGTGTTATGTCCAATATAGTATCCCGACTGATCAGGTAAAACAGCCATTAATTAAAATGACACAAACCTGTAAAGTGGAGTAGATTGAAAATGAAAAGCTTTATTTTTATTTGCATCATAATCTTCAGTTATCTGACACTTTCTACAAGTACACACGCCATGTGTCAAAAAGGTCCATCCTTTTTTGCGAATGCTAACGATAGCATGGCTGTCCCTCTCAATTTTGGCAGACTTAATTTAACAACTACTTATTTACAGCCAGTAGGCTCTATTTTAGGTAGTCTAGTTGTCTCCCCGACATCTAATTATCCATATCCAAATATCCAGCCTACTTCTGTTTTGTGGCAATGTGATGTTGCTGATTTACCTAAAATTTTCTTTTTGGCAGCAACCAAAGGCAATGAACCTTTTTCAGGACATGTAGAAACAGGTGCAATAGACGGGTTAAATGGTGTTTATGCAACATGGTGGCAATATATTGGTTTAAAACAGACTGTTAATGGCACGACGCTCAGCCGTTACTGGCAAAAAATTCCTTTAAAAACATATGAACAAAAGAATGGAAAAATCAATATCCGTTTAATGGATGTGCCATCAGTAGAAGCAACACTTTACCGAATCAGCCAGCTGCCTAGTTTCAGCCAGTCAAGTGCTTGCAATAAAGACATGATTGTTTCTGGTTCATACTATTCTGGAGTTACACCTACTGGTGTAACTGACTACTGCCGTAAACCAAGTGCATATATCCAGTTATCTGGTGAAAACTCTGTATTATTTGATTTTAATCGTGATTACCAAAATACAGACTCGAATACAAACACCAGTTTTTTCTCAGCAAATGCTATTCCTTTTGGTTTTTATACCAGCAACACAACATTAACAAACTCACCTACATGTGTTGCACGAAATGCTACACCTCTGGTGACTTTTCCACCGATTTCAAAGACTGAGCTGGAAAATGGCAGCAAAGTTCCCGCGGTTTTTAATGTTGAAATTGAATGTAGCAACAGTATGGTATCGGGCACCGGAGCCAATCAGACCGCTATAGGCTTTCAAGTTTCAGATGGCGCATATCAAGCCGCATCAAAGCTTGGATTAATTTCCGCAACCAATGGTTCTGTGAACTACTTACTTTCTGACGAATATGGCACAAATTCTGACATTGCAACTGGAGTAGGTATCAAACTATATAATGCAGCAAGTAATAAAGAGATGGTCTTTTTAAATCAATTAGGTATTACTGGAGGAGGTGAAGCCGCTGGATGGTATCCTGTTTTACAAGGTACGCCTTATTTAATAGGATCAGCTTCGTCAGGTTATACCTCATATCTGCAACATTATAGAGCTGAACTCATCGCTTTACCTGACATGAATATCACCCCAGGTAAAATTAAAGCGACTGCAACTGTATTGGTAAAAGTCCAATGAGACTCAAAATTTGCACATTCGCTCCTTGCCCAGTCTTTTATAATGCTAATCAAGGAGCAATCAGTGCAAACACGATAAATACCCTATATCCAGCTACTGATCAAAAGCAAACTCCTTTCATCACTATATCAACTATTTTACAAGCGAATACAAACAGAAATAAAAATACGCATATAGCTTATGATTTTAACGACCAAGACACACTTTTATCGAATAAAAATCATCTGTCGATCAACCAAATAAAACAAACATTTAACAAAATCATCCGACCGTATATAAGGCAGGAATTTAATATGGGCTTTGTTTCTAAAATTGTTGCATTAATTACACTACTATTATCCATGCTTGTTCCTGTAACTCATGCAACTTGCAGGAAATCCTCACCTAACTACATTTATGCAGGCGACAGTTATGCCGCACCATTAAATTTTGGAAAAATCAACATGACCACAACCTATTTGCAGCCAGTTGGTAGCATTTTAGGAAGCATCATCGTTCCACCAAGCAGCTATAGCTATAATGGTGGTAATGCTGACTCTATTCTCTGGGTTTGTGACGAAGCTGATTTACCTAATATCTATTTTTTGGCTGCAACAAATGGCGATGAGCCTTTTGGTGGGCATGTTGAAACTGGACTACAAGATGGATTATCAGGAGTCTATGCTACTTGGTGGAAATATATCGGGCTTAAACAAACCATGTCTGGTGTTGTGCTTAGCAGATATTGGCAAAAAATCCCAATAACCTCTTATGAAAAACTGAATGGGAAGATCAATATACGTCTTAGAGATATACCACCACTGGAAGCAGTGCTTTATCGAATTAGTCAGCTTCCAAATTTTAGCCGAGGAAGTTATTGTAATACAGCTATGATTGTTTCTGGATCATATTCCAGTGGAAAAACTGCCAATGGAGCCACAATTTCTTGTAATCAGCCAAGCGCATACATTCAATTATCTGGTGACAAAACGGTTACTTTTTCAGGTATAAATCGGGACTACGAAGGCGAAGACTCAAATGTAAATTTTTCCTTCTGGACAGCAAATGGGATTATTTACGGTCTAAATACCAGTAATACAACATTGACTAACACCCCGACCTGTGTGGCACGTAATGCAACACCTTTAGTAAATTTTGCTCCAATTTCAAAAACTGAACTAGAAAATGGTAGCAAGGTTCCTGCCGTTTTTAATGTCGAAATTGAATGCAGTGATAGTATGATTTCGGGGACGGGGACAAATCAAACTGCAATTGGTTTTCAAGTTTCAGATGGTGCATACCAGGCAGCATCAAACCTTGGATTTGTTTCCTCAACTAACGGTTCTGTAAGTTATTTGCTTTCTGATGAATATGGCATAAATTCTGATATTGCAACTGGAGTAGCGATCAAGTTATATAATGCTGCAAGCAATAAAGAAATGGTATTTCTAAACCAGTTTGGTATTGCTGGCGGTGGTGAAGCCGCTGGATGGTATCCTGTTTTACAAGGTACACCATATTTAGTCGGATCTTGCTTCGGGCTATACCTCGTATCTACAACACTATAGAGCTGAACTCATTGCTTTACCTGGTATGAATATTACATCTGGTAAAGTTAAAGCGACAGCAACAGTATTGGTGAAAGTTCAATGAAGCTCAAAATTTTTACATTCGCTGTTTATCTGGCTTGTTATTGTGCTTCCAGTCAGGCAGGAATCATTGCAAACTCAACACGTGTAATATATCAAGCTTCTGATCGTGAACAGGTTATAAATTTAGCCAATACCAATCGCTATCCTGTTCTGACTCAAGTATGGATAGATGATGGTTCAGCAGATCCTGAATTTAAACAAGCACCTTTTGTCACGATACCAGCGATCTTTCGAATGGATGCAGGCGAAATCAAAAGTATACGAATGATATACAACTTAATGAGTTTGCCTCAAGACCGGGAATCTGTGTACTGGTTAAATTTATATGAAGTTCCTGCTGTTGCCAAAAGCAAAATGGACAAAAACTATCTAAATCTTGCGATGAATACCCAGATGAAAGTATTTTATCGGCCTAAACAATTACAGAAACTCTCGCAAGAAGAGATTGTTAATCAACTTAACTTTTCCCTTATCCCCCACTCTTCAGGTTTTGCACTAAAATTGCAAAATCCTACCCCATATCATGTTTCTCTCCTGAATCTAAAACTCATAAACACTGATGAGAAAATGGAAACGGATATCATTAGCAATACAATACTTAATCCATTTGCACAAGCAATTTACCCACTACAAAAACAAAACCAGCAACATAAGTTTAAAATTATGATGCTTATCATCGACGATCTTGGGCATTCGAAAGAGTTTTATAAAGATCTAGCAAATTAAGGCTTTATCAAACAGCCAATACAAATCCGATAAAAGTTGGTTTTATAACAAGAATGATTGATGTACTCTATTAGGCAATAAAACAAGAATACAGCTTCAATTATGGAAAATATGAAAAAAATCTGGATTGATATTGAAGAATATAAAATTCAGGCGGATCTATATCAACCCTCACCTACAGATCGAAACCATATCATCATTATGGCACATGGATTAGGAGGTGAAAAAAGCTGCGGGTTAACTCCTTTTGTCCAATTTTACCTATCATTAGGCTATGACGTTTGTGTATTTGACCATAGAGGTTTTGGAGAAAGTTCAGGAGCAATCAAAAACCTTGTGGACAAGAATAGTCAGATTCAGGACTGGAAAACAGTGATCCATCATTTGAAAGAACATTATTCATATTCTGAAAAACATATGATTTTATGGGGATATTCATTTAGTAGTGCCCATATCTTAATGTTAGCCAGTCAGACAGAATACAAAGGTATTATCAGTAATTTTCCACATGTCGATGGTCTGGCCAGTCTTAAACTCTATCCTAAAAAATACTTGCTGGTTGCTACATTATTATCACTTATTGACCTGACATTAGCACCATTTGGAAAAGTAAAAACCATGCCTGTCGTGAATAAAAACCGTTTTGCCATATTGGCTGGTCAGGACTGTTATCGAGGTTACCTTTCAATAATTCCTAAAAATATTCAATGGGATAACCGTGTCCCAGCCAGAATTATTGCATACATCGGTTTTTATAGACCGACTATCTATGTCCATAAAATCGAGTCTTCAGTGTTAGTTCTGGCTGCTGAAAATGATTCGCTTATTCCACTTTCAGCGACACAAAAAATGGCGAAAAAGATTAAAAATGGGCAATACCATGAAATCACTTGTGGGCATTTTGATCTTTTTCATGAACCTTACCATAGGCAGATTCTACAACTTCACCAACAGTTTTTAGCATCACTTTAATCTAAAATATTATAGCCTTTGGCAAGTAGATAATGATTGCAAATGAACATCGATTCTTTTTGAATATCTGTTGTAATATAATGATATTTATAGAAACTATGTTTCATTAATGCAAATACCATTTCAACCATATAAGTCATATTTTCTGGTTGTTCGAGCCTTAATGGAGTATGTCTGGATTGAAATAAATCAAGAATATCCTTCGCAATTTTCTCAATCACAATTTCCTGTAGATTAAATCCTTCCACATTTACAGGACCGCCAAGAATTAAAATACTGGCCGCTTTATTACTATTATAAAAACTGGCAACCTGGGTAATTAAATCCTCCATTATCGATTGAATCTTCCATGACTTATAGCGTTCACTTTTAAACGATACGAAACTTTGCAACGCATCCAGATAGCGTTTCACAATGACGATAAATAAATGATTTATAGTTGGGAAATATTGATAAATATAAGTCTTTGGGATAGATGAAACCATAGAAACTTCTGGAATACTGCACTGCTCTATTCCTCTTTTTTCCAAAATATTAATTGTAGTCTCAATAACAATTTCTAATCTTTCTTTACTTCTTTTTTGTATAGGTAACTTGATTNCATCTAAAAGCATAAATTTTGTTCCATTGACTTGATGATCGAAAAATAATCAACTATAGTTTAAATATCCAACTAAAGTTGGATTTAATAAAAATAAATTTCAAGGAAGTGATATGAAAACTATATGCATCATCGGCGCGGGTCCTTCTGGTATCACTGCGGCAAAAAACTGTAAAGAACATAATCTTGCATTTGATGTTTTTGAAAAAAATGACAAAGTTGGCGGCAACTGGGTTTTTAATTCAAAGACTGGTCATTCTTCTGTTTATGAGAATACACATATTATCAGTTCAAAAACAATGTCTGAATATGAGGACTACCCTATGCCAGAGTATTATCCAGACTACCCAAGACATGATCAGTTACAACTGTATTTCGAAAATTATGCCAAATATTTCGGGGTCTATGATCAGATCAAATTTAACCATCAGATCATGCAAGTTGTAAAACAAACAGATGGGAAATGGTCTGTTCATTACATTGATGATCAAGATCAAGAACATACAAAACAATACGACTATCTAATGGTTGCCAATGGACATCACTGGATGCCTAAGTATCCTGAATATTCAGGTAAATTTACTGGGAAATGGATGCATTCACATGACTTTAAAGGTGTAAATGATGAATGGCGCAACCAGAAAATTTTAGTGATCGGAGCTGGTAATTCAGGCTGTGATGTGTCAGTTGAGTCAGCACGTGTTTCTAAAAATGTTTATATTTCCATGCGCAGCCCACAATGGTTTGTCCCCAAATTCATGTTTGGTCAACCTGCCGACATTTTAGTTAAAGCATTAGAGAAACTTCCCGCAAAAGTTAGACAAAGTATCCTGACCAAGACTGTAAAAGCATTTACAGGTAAATATTCTGACTACGGTCTTCCGGAAAATACCAAACCTATGTTAACCCAGCATCCGACAGCAAATTCTGATTTTATTGACTACGTCCGACATGGAAAAATTAAACCTAAACCAGCGATCAAAAGACTCAATGGAAGATATGTAGAGTTTATAGATGGTAGCATCGAAGAGTTCGATATTATCTGTTGTTGTACTGGTTTTTGGACTGTCTTTCCCTTTTTCGACAAAGATTTTCTTGATTTCCAATATGTAGAAAAAATCCCACTGTATAAAAAAATGATGCATGCCGAGCATGACAATCTATATTTTATTGGACTATTTCAACCTTTAGGTTGTATTTGGCCATTGTCTGATTATCAGGCGAAACTGGCATGTCAGGAAATTATAGGGCGATATAAACGTCCAGAAAATATGGCACAAGCGATACAACACGAAATCGAACATCCTCATCATAATTTTGATGGTGGACAACGACATGCCGTCGAAGTGGACTATAACGATTTCCGTGCGGAACTTGTTGCTGAGCTCAAGAAAGCAGGAATTCATATACCCGAACGTAAACCAAAACTGAATCTAAGACAATTTGTAGGAACACTTTTAACTGCCTAAAACCTGATATTACATTGATGTTATATCGTGATAATAATTTCACACGATACACAATAAAAAAACCAAGGAAAATAAAATGTACGGACAAATGATGTATCAACCCCTGCTGGTCAGTAGCCTACTTGAACATGCAGCAAACTATCATGCGGATACCCCGATTATTTCAAAAAATACAGATGGCAGTATGCACCACACAGATTGGGCTGGAATCTCATCGCGAGCTAAGCAGTGTGCTAACTTTTTAAAATCACTGCACCTGGAACAAGGCGATCGTATAGCAACACTGGCATGGAACAACCATAGACACATTGAAACATGGTATGCCATTTCTGGAAGTGGTTATGTTTGTCATACCATTAACCCCAGATTATTCCCTGAACAACTGATTTATATTATTCAGGATGCACAAGACAAAGTCCTTTTTTTTGATCAGACATTTGTCCCACTCATCAATGCCATCAAAAAACATATCCCAAATATTGAACTATTTATATGTCTGGATACATATAATGAATCGGTAAAAGAAGCATTACCAGAGACAGTATTTTATGAAGAACTGATTCAGTCGCAATCAGGACATTTTGATTGGCCTGAGTTAGATGAACTCTGTGCAAGCTCTTTATGTTATACCTCAGGTACTACAGGTAATCCAAAGGGCGTTTTATACAGTCATCGTTCTACACTGTTGCATACATTTGCCAGTTGCTTACCCGATTCTCTAAATTTGTCATCCAAAGACATCATGTTGCCTGTTGTTCCCATGTTTCATGTGCATGCATGGGGGTCTCCTTATGTGGCAGCAATGATGGGGTGTAGTCTGATCCTTCCTGGTTCAGCACTAGACGGAGACAGTCTGGTACAACTGATTGATCAATATAAAGTGACTGTCTCACTTGGCGTGCCAACTATATGGCAAAGTCTGATCAGTTCCGCCAAAAAGTTGAATAGTACATTGCCAAGCCTTAATCGTAATGTTGTCGGAGGGTCAGCTTGCCCGCCATCCATGATTGAAACCTTTAAAACTGATTTTAACTGCGACACCATTCATGCATGGGGCATGACCGAAGCCAGCCCATTAGGTACGGTCAATCATCTTAAAGGAAAGCATCTAAATCTATCTAAAACTGAACAGTTTAATGTACGACTTTCTCAGGGGCGACCACCTTTTGGTATTCGTATACGTCTTGTCGATGCCGAGAATGACAATAAACCGCTGTCAAATAACGGTATAGAAACAGGAAATTTACAGATTCAAGGACACTGGATTGTCAATCGTTATTATGGGCAAGAAAATATAGCTTTGACTGAGGATGGCTGGTTTGATACGGGAGATATTGCTTCTATGAATCAGGATGGCTTTCTAAATATTTCTGATCGAGCCAAAGACTTGATCAAATCAGGCGGAGAGTGGATTTCATCTGTAGAACTGGAAAATATTGCTATGGCACATCCCAAAATAGATATGGCTGCAGTAATCGCTGCATATCATCCAAGATGGGATGAACGCCCAGTTGTTATAGCCGTTAAATCTACCACAGGGCAAATTACCGAAACTGAGCTATTAGAGTTTTATCAAGATAAAATCGCAAAATGGCAAATCCCCGATAAAGTTATTTTCGTTGATGCTATTCCTTTGAGTGGAACTGGAAAAATGCTGAAACGAAAACTTAGAGAAGATTATGGTAATACACTAATTTAGAACTTAATCTAACCTGTTTAATTTTGAATGCAATCATGATACATGCCCTCTTGATAGGCATTTATCCAAAAATATCAAATGCGTGTTAAGTATTAAATTAATAGTACCAAATCTCACTCATCCAGATAACACATCTTGATCGAGGATTATGCGCGAGGGTGTTACCTTCCATATCCATGATCCTCACAATTTCATGATTTGAATCACGATAGCAATAAAGATCGGCTTCTTTGCCCTGGTCTTGCCTTACATGGACGATGCTTTCTTTCATAAATACCTCCCTTTTCTTTTGTTATTTTAATGAGCATCTTAAATAAAGAAAGCACTCAACGACATAGTCTGACGCTTCAATAAAATATACTCTATGTAAATAACCGTGAGTCAAGAATCAATATCTATAAAAATTGTACTCGGCTTATATTAAAATTTAATTTTATAAAATCATTTTTTATTTTTATCCAAAATAAAAATTTCAAATTCATCCAGTCAGATTTAGTTAAATGGTGGATGAATTTGAAAATAATAAATCAAAGTTATAGTAACTGGTTCAAACGTTGTCTAATAATTTGTTCAGCATCTTTAACAATACGTTGAACAAGCTCATCACATGTTGGAATATCATGGATCAAACTCGCAACTAACCCACATGACCAGGCACCCGCATTCATATCCCCTTCCAGCATCACACGGGGATAGACACCGACGACTTCCTGTGCAATATCATCAAAGCTAATCTTAGAACCCAGAGTTCTCTCTTTTTCCAAGATACGCTCAACAGCTGGATTATTCAAAACACGCTCGGTATTTTGAAATGGTCGCATAATAAGCCGTGTATCTCGCTCAGTTGCCGCAAGCAATGCCTGTTTTACATTTTCATGTACTGGTGCTTCTTTTGTCGCAATAAAACGTGTTCCCATATTAATGCCATCTGCCCCCAAAGCCAGTGCTGCTGCAAGAGAGCGACCATCTGCCATTCCCCCAGATGCCACAAATGGAATATCCAGTGCCTCAGCCGCCAGCGGTAACAGAATCATATTGGGTACATCATCTTCACCAGGATGACCGCCACATTCAAAACCGTCAACTGATACAGCATCACAACCGATTTGCTGTGCTTTCAGGCTGTGGCGTATAGACGTGCATTTATGAATAACTTTGATCCCTGCCGCCTTTAAATATGGCATAACTTCTGCTGGATTTCTGCCCGCAGTTTCTACAATCTTTACCCCACCCTCAATGATTGCTCTAACAAAACCAGGATAGTCAGGAGAATCCACGGTAGGTAAAAATGTCAGATTCACACCGAAAGGTTTATCGGTCAACTCATGGCAACGTGCAATTTCTTTTGCCAGATTTTCTGGGGTTCGTTGGGTTAAGCCAGTAATAATACCCAGACCACCTGCATTTGATACAGCTGCGGCCAGTTCTGCGAAACCCACATAGTGCATTCCTCCTTGAATGACAGGATGTTCTATATCAAATAGTTCTGTAATTTTTGTCTTCATTTTTATTTCCTATTTTAAAATCGGGTGTGAATTTATGAATTCAGCTTCATTATTTTATGCAACAAGTTGCATAAAAGCATTGAGATTTTCTATCAAATTTGTAGCAAAAATATACAGCATATTATTTTAAATATTGGTTATGCGCTCAGGATTTAGATAAGCAGTTGTTTAAATGAAAAATAAATGTCTGATGAGCATAGATATGACTGACTCAGACGATGACCTACTCATGAATTTTTCATTTGCCTGTGATCGTAGATATTTAATAGAGCAACAATAGCAGCAAAACAAAAACCAATAATGACACAGGCAGTCCAGCCCCAATGTTTCCAAGCATAAACTGAAGACATTGAACCAATAACACCACCAGTAAAGTACATTGTCATATAGATTGAATTAATTCTTGATCTTGCTGCCAGAGAAATCCGATAGACCAGATTTTGATTCAAGACATGTAAGGCAGACAATGCAAAATAGGCAAAAATCACACCACATAAGTAGATATACAATGAAATCTGTGCAAAATAAATCAGCAACCATGAGCCAATAATAATGCTAATACTGACTGTAGCCACCTTTTGTTCGTTATTTTGACTGATTTGGAAGCCAGCCCAACGAGTCGAAAAAACGCCCGCTATGCCGACAATACCAAATAACCCAATTTGAAATTCATTAAAATGGTAAGGAGCATTTGCAAGAATAAAAGTCATACTAGTAAATAATAAGGTGACCATAGCAAAGGTAAAACACCCTATCCAGCCACGCCGAATCAAATGTGGCTCATTTCTCATTAGCCGGAATAAAGAAGTATAAATTTCCTTGATGTTTAACTGAGTATTGACTGTTGAAACAGGTAATTTAAACCACATAATACTCGCTAGCCCGATCACTAACCCACCACTAATGGCGTAAACATAATGCCATGACCATAATGTTGAAATCAGCCCTGCAAATGTTCTGGCAAAAAGAATGCCCATGAGTAAACCACTCATCAGCATACCAACAACTTGTGCACTTTGTTTTTCAGATACCATCGTGGATGAAAATGGAATAAGCACCTGAGCCGCAATAGAGAAGAATGTTGCAACTGCTGTAAAAAGATACAATGTATATAAATTACCACTGACTGCAATTGCTAACTGCGCAATTCCTGTTGCACACATCAATAAACAAATAAACTGTCTTTTTTCAAACAAATCACCTAAAGGCACCAATAAGAAAAGTCCTATCGCATAGGATAATTGACTAATCACTATCGTTAGTGCAGCTTGGTCAGGTCTGACATCCAGACTTTCAGAAAAGGCATAAACTAAAGGCTGGTTATAAAAGTTGGAACCTGCGCACATGCCGCAAGTTACAGCCATAATAAAAATGAAACTTTTAGATAAGGGAACATTTCTATTGATATTGCTAAGGTTAGACATCCTGTACCCTAATGTAGTCACTTAGGCTATTTTCTATTACAATAGTTAAGGTACTTTTTGTTGATTTGATATCCGGAAAATACGTTTAAATATTCTCACATACTGAAAATAGCCTATCATAATAA
>NZ_OOGT01000037.1 GCF_900323515.1 Acinetobacter stercoris
TAATTCACATAAGTAAAAGGATGATATTTATTTGTTATTTTATCGTGAAAAATTTTTACCTCATTAATTTTTAATTTATAGACGTCTTTTACACGTTTTTTAGGATTATCTCTTTTTACCATATTCGCAGGATCAATAAGTTCCTCTTTAACCATCTCCCACCAAACACCATCAGCTTTGTAGATTTCATTATAAGGATCACTTTCAGGTAAAGATACAACATTTACTTGTAAGCCCTTACCGCTCATGAGTCCAGAACCATTTAAAAATAACCAAGGTTTTCCTTGATTATATGCCTTACTTGGTAAAAGTTCTAAACCACCTGGCGCATTTGCCAAAACAGCTGTGACATGCTCTGTATTTTTCCCAAGCACATATGCTGGTAATGCACCTACATCCTCAGAGCCAGTAACAATTCGTCGATATGCAGCAGCTGCCCCTTCTGCTGGCATCACGCCATGCACTACTCCTGCTACATCATCTCTAAGTTGCACAAGACGACGTGTTAATAAGCCACCCATTGAATGAGTGACTATGATAAATTTATGAAACCGTCCACCCAATGCTTTTTTTATAACATCAAGTTTTCCTGAAACTATTTTTGCGCCATCTTCACTGGACTGAAGCCAATTGTAGCCCATGGCATAAACTGGGAAATGAAATGCCTTTAGGTGTTCAATGTCTTGTTGCGTTATGCTTGTAAATGCTTCTTGAGGATGCCAATTATCTACTTCTTTTTTATTCAAAAGGCTTTTCCATTCGTAGATCGATTCTTGCGATTTCATTTGCTGAATAGCGGCATAACCACCACCCATGCCTCCCATACCATATATAGGTTTCTCATTTAAATCGACATTATTCAGGACCATTTGTAAATAAGTTAAAATCCCTCCATAACTATCCCAATGGACTGTTCCCCAATATCGATCTCTTAATACTTTTTCAGTTAGTTTTAAACGGCGATCAACTTTAATATCACCAGTGGTATCTACTTGGGTATTTAAATAATCTAGTTCCTTTTGCAAATCAGCAGGAGTCTTTTTCATTTGTGACGTTAAAGTACCTACTTGACCAGTAATACCATTACCAATTCTCCAAACTGGTTTTTTTAAAGCTGTATTGTATATATTTGATCCCATAATTCCGGGTACAAATATAATTGGAATCGTGTCATTGAGTGGGACTTCAACATGTGTTCCCAATTTATTCGAACTTGGACTTGTTGCAGAATTTGTTTGTGATACGATTTCAGCCATTTTATTTTCCCTTCTTATTATTTGGTGAAATCTGAAGGCTATTTAATATAAAATCATACAATTGCAGTGCATTTTTCTGACTTATCGTAGATATTAAAGGTTCATCATCATGAACTAGCTCAGCACTTTCAAAATCAAGCTTAATATACGGATCATTATCGTTATCCAGATCGCCTAAATATTGCCATGCTCCATCTTCAAACCCTCTTTCAAAATGCCCACGTTGAGACATGTGATTTAGTACTTCTTCACCCGCCAAACCATTGATGATTTTTTTATGTTCTCTTAAATTTTCAATTTTCATTCTGGCTTTTACAATCGCTGGTAACTCATTTTTATTTTTTCTCATCAGCTCAATCAATGCTACATCCGACTCTAAGCGAACGCGGTGTGAAATATCGATTCGAACCCGAGGATAGCTTGGAAAGCTAAAATGCAAATATCCCCCTGTAAATGGAATATTTTTACTCATATCATCTAATATAAAAAACTCTTTCCAGCATAAGCCAGCTTGTTCCTCTCCTTTGCCTGATCGTATTTTTATACTCTTTAAATTATGCCGTATTTCTGTTATTGCCTCATCTAAAAGGTCATTACTTGCACCACTTTTTAAAATCAGCATTTTACCCGGTCTTAAATAGAGATAACCATATATTTCATACGCTTCAACAGTATATTTAGTGCTTCTGTAAACAATAATATGACTGACGGAACGTCCTTGCTGTTGCACAGGTCCGGTCATCTCATTTTTGAGTAATGTACCTTCGGTTTCATGTGGTTCACTTTTTAAAGACTGAATCTTATCGTTAATTAGTTTTTTGTAAGCTTCATAGGTTTTTATACTTTCATCAACTTCAAGATCACTACCATTATAATTAAAGTTGCTATATTCAACTTCTGTTTCTTGGGGAACCGTCACTTCAATGCGACCAAAACACACTTTTTTGGGTTTTTTAAAATCGATCACGTTTATACCTTCTTTTTGTTTTTCAACATTTGAACATGCACTGAAAGACAGTGTTGTGAATAAACAAAGAACTATACTCTTAATTAATTTCATACATTACATCCTATAATTCTTTATCATTCAGGTGAAAATACTTCAATTTTTAAGGCTGACATTGCATCCTTATTACAAATATTTGTTTTCCCATCCTCACCAGAAATACCTTCAAAAACTTGTCCATCATCAGCTGTAATTTTATATTTCAAGTTTTTAGCTGGTGAACCATCAGGGTAGTGAAGAATAAAATGTTCATCATAATTTGCTTTTAGTTCAGGCATAGCAGGGAGTTGACTAGAAAGAGATGCACCACTATTGGTTTTAATCTGTCCTGCTTTGAGTTCAATTAATCCTGGACAAGCAATTTCAATATTTCCACCTTGGATTTTGATATAGCCGCCACCTGAAGTAAGCAAAATTCCCTTTCCACTTTCAACTCTTACAAAATCGTTGAGAGCATAAACATGCATTTGCTGTTTTGAAGATAACGTCATCTTACCTTTTTGTGCAGTAACATCCACATCACCTTCACCTGACTTGATTTTAATCCCTGCATGCTTTGCAAAAATGGTGATTTTATTTAATGCTTGGGCTATCCAACTTTTACCAGTAAAAAATTGTAAATTTCTAGGCGTGCTAACATCGATATTTTCTTTTGACTCCAAATGCATGCTTTCTTTACTATCTAAAATCATTCCTGATTCACTATGTAAAGTCACTAATGCATCACTACTTTCATTCCACTTTTCAAATTTATCTTTGAGAGATTCTTGGGATTCTAAATCTGGTTCATCTACTTGGTGTGCTGTTGCTATTTCTTTAAAGTATTTATTACTATCCACATGGTATTTTATATTTTCTAGTGCCTTCGTACGTGTAAGTTGCGCCCCCTGTGCTTGATCAGATGATTCCGAGCTAAGTAAAATACCCTTAGCTGCTCTTATAGCTCCCCACTGATCTGAACGCAACTCAAACCCTTCACCACGACCATCACTTGTCGCACTCTCTTTAGGATGACTTAAATTACCTAAATTAAGCTGAGTTGCACCATGGCTACTCTGTAATTGTGCACTAATTTGCCCAGTCGTATCATCAAATCGAAGTTGGTTAAATCCTTCACCGTCTACTTCTTTAGATCGGATACCACTCAATTTTTTGGTATCAGGTAATTGACCTTTAACATCGAACTTGGTCGGACTACGCTGCGCTTCATGTAATCTACCAATAACAAATGGTCGATCTATATTTCCATCCATAAAATCGACTACTACGATTTCGCCTATACGTGGTAGAAATCGTGCACCATAACCCTCTCCTGCCCACGGCGTAACCACATCCACCCATGCTGAATCCGTATCATTATCATTAGAACCTGCTCCACCATCATGACTGTTATCTTGGTTTCGTGTAAATAAGAAACGGACTTTGATCCGTCCCCATTCATCCACATGGATTTCTTCTCCAGCAGGACCTACAACTTTTGCCCTTTGTGGATAAGCTTTAGCTCTATGCTCTAATGGATTATATTCAGGAACAACAGAAATATTCCGACGTTGCAAAATCAGTTGATTGCCTTGCCTTTCATCACTGTGAGCAATATTTTTTAAGTTCCACTGACTTTGGCTTAACAAAGTATCTACTTGATCAGTCAGATCTTTGGGTAAATTATTTTGGTTATAGAAAGATTTAGAGGTGATTAAAAACTCTTTATCAGCACCTGCATGCATATCTATCTCAGGGTGATCGTGTAGCTCAAACCAGTATCCCACCTGAGTATCTCGTACTGTTGATTTGGCGACAAATTGCTTTGCTTGGCTATTATGATAATTAGACAGATTTTGATTAATTTTTTCTACTTGTCTATTTCCTGATGCTGTTGCTCCATCTTCCCCCTTTAAATCTTGCATCCATGCTGGAGTAAAATGCCACGCATCCTCCAATCCTAAACTTGATGAATCATAATTTTTAGAATGTTTTTGTGTTGTAAGTACTGATCCTGCTCCTTCATCCATGTCCAATGCATCTGCTTGCCAACGGTTGATATAAACAGATGAAGGTTGTAGTGATCTTTGTCCAATAAAGCTGGTTATACTATCCTGGGTTTCTGTTGCACTACTGCGATGGTACTTTATCTTTCTTCGCTCTAAAGCCTGATATTGTGCATTATCATCAATTAAACGAAGTTTCTGAGCCTGAATTTGAGCAGAGCTATTTGGAACGATCAATTGGGCTTCATCAATCAACCAATTGATAGACTCAGAACGTAGTAAATTGGTCAAAAACGCCCAGTCTGTCTGGTTATGTTGCATGACAAACGGACGAATATCATATTCTTTGGTGAGTCCCCCCATATCCAAAGTTATACTTGATGCAAATAAAGGACTCTTTTCTTTCCATTCGGCAAACAATATCTGAACAATATCTTTCACACTTTTATTCATAAACACACGACTATTGCGTCGATGCTTAAATAAACTTGTTGCATCCTGCATTTCAAGTTTATAGAGCGTTAGACTTCCATCTGATTGTCCAACATCTGCGCCAGTGATAATTCCAGATTGGCGAATTAAAATGCCCTTATCTGTTACCGTATCGACAGCTACCTGAGCACCAATGAACTGCTTCAAAGGAATTGAAACATCGGTAGATAGACAGATTAACGTCGCATGTAATCCATCATTCAGCGTATGTACGCCTTCAATATATTGTAAAAATACTTTTGAATTTAAAGACTCATTTGAGAATAAAACGTGAATTGCTCGTTTTTGGGCAGTCAGACCAAGTTGTTCTAATGCCAAATAAATATTATTAAACATGATTAAATTTTTAATTATAAATTCTTTTTAATATTACTAAACAATTCAATTATTGTCTATTTTATATCCTTTTTCATTCTTTTTAATAAATTGCGCCTATAATCAACCTGCCCTGCTGTAATTTGAAAAAATTCCTGTAATTGTTTCTTCTTTAAGCTCATTAATTCCTCCTGATGTTGCTCGATCCAAGCATAATCAGGAATATGCATTTTCCTTTGAATATTTAACCTACGTTTAAAACATGCAAGTATATCTTTAGAAATACATAAGGATAATGTTAGCTCAGCGAGTTTCAAGTCGCTATTTTTAATAAAATCTACTAATTCTTTTGTTAAAATAACAGCATAATGACCATAAGTTTCACCATAGATTCTTCCTTTATATAAAGGAAGCCCGACTTGAGTCTGATGTTCCCCAAAAACTACCCAATCTTCACTTTCCCAGTCTTTGATCGTTTTCATAGGAAATTTTTTATATTTGCTCGCCATGTTTTTATTGAAATAATTAATTTTCCCATTTGTAGCAAGGCTATTAAAACTATTCAAGATGTTTTCAATTTATAAAAGAGCTAAAGTTAATAAGGATAGATATATCTTTTAAACTTTTTGTGTAACAAAGCCATTCTGAACAAAACAAGTCATATTGAAGTATTTAATCCTTCTTTGATTTTTATTTGAATTCCTTCTTTGGCGATTAGAAATTTCTCAAACCAATCATCGAAAACAGGCAACAATATAGAAGTAAAATTAGACTTACAATCTTAGGAACCATGCACTCATCGTAGATGAAATGAAACGCTAGCCTAGCGATACATTCAAGCCCTAAGTTCCTCTTCGTTAGATCCGTTCTGATACGATCTCATCATGTCCATGATCAACTTAATCTTGAGGTTGAGAAAAATACTATAAATGTAATTACGAAATTTCCTAAACTTAATGTGTTCAACGTAACAACGAAATGATGTGTAAAATAGTTTATTCTGCATTACCTCAAAACACACACCAATTCAATCTAATTCCATTGTATCCGATATGATTAAATCCAAAACTCACTGTGGGGTAGATTGAGAGGTAAGTCACAAACAAAAAAATAAGCCCTTGTTTTTACAAGGGCTTATTAAATATTTGGCGGAAGCGGTGTCCGTATAACACCAGTATTATGCCGTCCAACCCAATCCAGCATAAATATATTTTTCAATAACTTATGTAAATGTCAATCCAACCACGTCTTGCAAAACCCAATCATTTCTAATATTCTATGTGGGTTTTTATGTGGGACAAGAACAAGCCTATGCCGAAGAAAGCCAAAGAACTCTCTGCGCTCAGTGTAGCAAAAATCAAAGGAAATGGCAGGCATGCTGTAGGCGGTGTCAATGGTTTGCACCTGCGTATCGTGAATGACTCTCGTGCTTGGGTTCTACGTGTTGTTGTAGGTCAGCGCTTTGATGAAAATGGCAAACAGCAACTTCATCGCCGTGATATTGGATTGGGCTCTTACCCAGAAGTGTCACTAGCAGAAGCAAGGGCTAAAGCTCATGAAATGAAAGCCCAAATCCGAAATGGGAATGATCCTATCCAACAAAAACAAGATCAACTTCAAGCTTTACGTACTCAAAAACTTCGTAATCGTTCTTTTCGTGAATGTGCTCAGATTGTGATTGCCAATAAATCTCGTGAATTAAAGAATCAGAAGCATATTGCTCAATGGTCTACCACATTAGAAACTTATATCTATCCTACTCTTGGTGATATTAATATTGGCACAATTACTAAAGTTGATATTGCTGAAGTTCTTAGACCTATCTGGATTGAGAAGAACGAAACAGCTAAACGTATTCGTGGTCGTATTGAGACTATTTTTGATTATGCAAAGGCTATGGAGTATTTTGAAGGTGACAACCCTGCTGAATGGAAAGGTAATCTTGAACCTATATTAGGTAACTTAAAGCAGGAATCACGCCCTCACCCTTCTTTACCTTATGATCAAGTCTCTACATTCATTCAGCACCTTCGTCAAAAAGATGGTATTTCTCCAAAGGCACTGGAATTTGCAATTTTAACGGCTTGTCGTTCTGGTGAAATCTTTGGGGCAATTTGGCAAGAAATTGATTTTGAAAATAAAGTCTGGACTATTCCTAAAGAGCGCATGAAAGCTGAAAAAGAGCATCGTGTTCCACTTTCAGAACCAGCAATTGAATTATTAAAATCAATTCAAACTGATATTGAACCTCAAAGTTATATTTTCCCTGCACCTCGCACTGGCAACATGCTTTCAGACATGTCCTTAACTGCTTTGATTAAGCGTATGCATGAACAAAAAGTTAAAGAAAATGGCATTGGCTATATTGACCCCAAACAAAACCGAGTGATTACAACGCATGGTTTTAGATCGACATTTCGTGACTGGTCTGCTGATATGACCGATTATCCTCGAGAAGTTTGTGAACATGTCCTTGCCCATAAACTCCCAGATGAAGTCGAAGCCGCCTATTTACGTGGAGCCTATCTTGAAAAACGTAAATCTTTAATGGCTGATTGGGCTGTATTTTGCCTGCCCTTCACACAATAAAGAATTCTCTATACCCTAAAACCTAAAAAAATCGCAGTAGTTTTTATAGTTAACTATCTGAATATCCAAATAGTAGTCTTCTGCTATTTCAGCACACATCATGTAGATGTGGGGTTGAGTTTATTGGAATATCCATAATTAGCTCATTTATTAAAATTATTTTTTATTATTGAACCTAAAATGAAATCATTGCTTTGTAAAGACCATGCACGAATTGAATCAGCATTTTGCCCATTACCTACAATAACAGCTAATGGACATGATAAATATTCAACATTTTTTAAAGAAAATTTACGAAAGCTACTAATATCCTGTGGAGATAAACTTGGAATAGATTCTGGATGTGTGTGCCAATATCCAACTAATATTAAACCTTGTTGGTTTGCTGTTAATATTTCTTTTTTACATCTCTTAGGATCTAAGTGAAGCCAAGTTGGTCCTGCAAAATCATCTTTATGGGGCGAAGTCGCTTCAGAAAGCCATAAACCATCCTCAGAATTCACATCAACAAATAACTGCCCTCCTCGCTCATGCTCACCTTTTTTTTGCCTATATTCATTAAAAAAGTCTGCGACAGTGGATGATACATTCAATTCTACTTCTAGCTTGTCCCATTTCCATACCCAAGCTAATTCATGATTCATTAAAATCTTCCATTAATGGCCAATCTCTTGAAATCACCATCTGTTTACAACCAGAAGGAATATTTGGACCATTATATATCCCATTGGTATCTATTATTTTTTCAATATCACCGATACTACTGATCCATGTTTCTTTGTTAATTTTCCCAGTCAGCGTATCAATTGTAGTTTGTGCTATCAAATTTGCTATTGAACTAATTCCAATCAATCCTCCTGGAATAAAGCCATCACCACATCCATGAAGAGGAATCAAGCCCTTATCAGACCAACTAGTAAAGCTATATTTAAAATTTCCATTGTGGTCAAACATATAGCGTCCATCGATATCACTGTTTAATGGGGAAACCAAAATATGACCTATAATTGCATGAGGCTCTGTCCACCCCTGAATAAATATCCATTTTTTCCTGCACAATCCACGAAAAAACCAAAGTAATTCCTCCGATAACCAATTTGCGGATGTAATAACCACAGCATCTACATCATCTAATAAAGAGATCTGATCTATTAATTCATATTGGATAAACCCTGGTATAGATTTAATATCTGAAAATGGTATGTCCTTTTGAATACGCTCTTTTAAGGCATCAGTCTTATAGTGTCCAAGATCATCCATACCTAAAACATGTCTACCTATATTTGCACTTTCAAATTTATCTGGATCAATGAGCATAAGATTACTAACTCCTGCACGAGCCAATTGCACGGCAACAGAACTGCCTAATGAACCGATCCCAATAATTGCAACTTTTTTATTACCTAAATCTTCATTAATTAATATAGTATCTCGTGAATGAATAGTAGATCTTGAAATTAGGTGAACTGGACAATATTCCAATGATGTTAAGGGTGAAAGAGTTTTTGGAATCTCCCATCTACGTGCTGCGCGTTTACCATATATCTGGTAACTGCCATCTTTGACTCCTTTATGTCTAAGAATAATAGATTGAATAATCGGTGGATTAGTATTAGGCACCTCTAATAATAACCATCTAATTGGATAGCGTGAACTTTTTAACTTCCACTCAGACAACAATAATTTATCTTCTTTTGAAATATGTTCAGATAACCAAGAAATAATATTATCTTGAGATGGAACTTTCACATCAGGACATGTTTTTAGACGAATAAAAAAACCTGCATTTGCTGGTTCAGAAATTTTTGGTATTCTATTAAAAAGCCTAAATAAATGATTTTCTAGAGTCAAGACATCTTCTGCTACCCAAATAATCTTATTATTCTTGAAGTTTTGTCGTTGATCAGTAAGTACAAATAACTCACATGTATTTGTGGGTTGTTGTAATAAAATTAATTGTTGTCTATTCCTTGCTAATTGCATTCTCCAATATGGTGTAATCTCTCTGAAAAACTCATTTTTTCTTATGTCTTGGTCTGAATCAGGAAGCACTAGATTTATCAACTTGGATAATCTTCTAAAAGTATCACGTATAACAAATTCAGGAGAATTCCCAGCAGGTTGGTTTCCAAACCCATATAAACATAATGATTTTTGCATTACGTGAGGCCATTCAAGCCATGCTGATGGTTGAATTTGTAATTTCAGTCCCGTATTTGGAAAACCTTTATCAAATCCTAGACATAAAGTACGCTCTATACCTAAGTAATCTTCGGGTAATGGAAACTCAAAACAGATTATTTCACCATTCTTAGATGGCACTTCTCTTAATAAACTCTTTCCATCCTCACCTAAATATTGGTACAGAAACTCAATTCCTTTTGAGATTTCTGGTGTAATAAAATTATTAATATCAGCCAAGACGATCTACCGGTTTAATTATTTCTTGAGAAGCTACAGCAGCACTTGTTGAAATACCAGCAAAAGTGGCTAAGCTCAAAGAATTAAGCGTTGTATTCGCACTGCGACCTGGTAAAGTCCAATTTCTTGGAGTCTCATTAATCAACTCTTTAGTAAAGGCTCTATTAAGACCAAAGCGCTCCATGATTGCATCTTCAACAGCATTACTGCTCTTTAAATCATTTAAACCAAGTTTCATACTTTCTAATGCATGTATATGCCAATTATGAAATGCTCGAATATAATTTATCCCTTCTCCATTAGGACGATTCCATTTTTCAGCAAAATTTTCCCCTGCATCTTTTGGGTTCAAGACAGCATATCCCTCATCATTATTAGAAACAAATCGTGGCATATAATCAACAATCTTTATCATAGCTTCAATTGGTCGTAGTGCTTGAAATAGCGATTCTTCAACAACCTTTTCATATGCTTGTGCTGCTAAGGTTGTAATAATTGCAGAAATTGGTCTAACATCTTCATTTTCTGTAGATATAGCCCATTCATCACGATGTCGTTTCAATAACTTAATCGTAGCTCTCAACGGATTATGATTTATATAATCACCATATAACGGTATTGGTTCCTGACTAGCACTATCCATGATAATAGAGCGTTCATTTAAACTTTTAATTATTTTAATCTCTCTTTGTGATATATCTTCTAACCATTTTGAATATTCACGCGGACTACTACATTTCCAACCAATATGTCTATCAGGTACTTCCAGATAACCATATCCTCTAAACTCGTTATTATATTTAGCACATCGCGCTGGTGTGACATCAATATGAAAGCCCGGATTCTCATCCGCATAAATTATACGAATACCCCTTCGTAATTGTTGAATTGGCGTACTAACACGACTTCCTATCATAAAACGTTTCTGTAAAGTTGCTAACACTTCTTCAGAAGTAGCATTCCTCGCATAGGGTAGTAATACAATAGCATCTGCATCTATTGTTGCCATATCACCTTCTGCTTCAGATGCTGGTTTAATTGTTGTCTTGAGGCCGATTGAACCCTGAACAAAGATATGGGCATCTTGCAATATTTCTTCATCGGCTACATCAAGTATCTTTTGAAGTTGACTATAGCGACTATTAATTACCTCATATTGGCTTTCTGATAATGAAATCCGATGTGCTGTCTTAAATAATAATAGCTCCCAACTATCAATTTGTGATGGGGCTTGCGCTAATAAAGTCATATTTACTCCTGAAAAATATATCGTATNAATAAAATACTAAGAACCAATATGTAACGTTTTTTGGACTAAACGAAATAATTCTGCTTGGAATAATGCATCCTGCAATGCATTATGATTCCCTTTTAACAATGGACTAAGTTTCTTAGAAATCATACTAGACTTAGTATCAGTCCATTTACAACAAAAACGCCCCATATACAAAGACTTAATATCAAGTGCACTAAACCCAAAAGGGTTCTTTCCAAGATATTTATGAAAATAGTAGTTTATAAACGACCAATCAAAACTTGCATTGAATCCAACAAATATTGGTATTTCATTCTCATTTATATGGTCATTAATCCAAATACCAAATTCTTTCATCGCTAAAATAGGATTTAGCCCATCTTCAGCTAGTTTTTCTAGATTGAAACCTGTAACAGATAGAGCTTCTGGATCTGCATTATTTGATACAGGCTTTAATTCACAATAGAAAGTTTCATTGGGACTATCAATAAAACATGCACCAATAGACAGTAAATCATATTCACCAGGAATTGGTCCTGATGTTTCAATATCCACAGAAATAAAGATTTCCTTCTTTTCAACCATGGTTCCTACTCCATTAAAATATAGTATTTTTTTAATCTATTTCGAGTTGCTCACTATTTGATACTAAAGTAACTTTGGTTGAACTAATTTGAATCGTAGCCTCAAAACCTCCACGAACACCTCCAATACTTGGTTTTCGTTCATAAATAGTGAAATCAGAATGATGTCGTGCTTGCATTTTTTGCCCAATACGTATACATGCTGTAGTAGGTGCAATAATAAATAGGTGAACTTTTCTGATGCGCCATTCATCTTGTATTTTACGATAGATACTATCGATGGCATTTCCTAAAAGCTCTAAATCTTTTGGATGGCTAATGACACTAAAATTACAGTTATCTGTTGTTAGTTCCACTGTTGGGAATTTGAAATCATTGTTCTTAAAAAAATGTACTGGTAAATCTTCAGGTGGAATTTTGGCTGTTAAATTAATTTGTAGTACCATTTCAGAATCTGTAGAAACAGGCTCTTTAAGAATATTAATCTTAAATTTACCTGATAATGGTTCATCCACATCAGAAGGCCAAGCCCATTGTCGACCTTTACCTTCTATTTGTTGGCGATGAAATTGAAAAAGATGGACAGGACTAGAATCGCCTATCAATCTTCCACTCAGCACTAGAATTGATGATCCATGTAAAGCAAATATTGCTAAAGATCTCAATTGTCCATCACGTCCAGTCTCTCGTAAAAAACTTTTTAACCTTGATAAATCAGTACTTTTCAAAAGATGAAAAGCATTAGCCCAATAATTATTGTTATTGGATGCACTAAAATATAAAGCATTGTTGACAAAATATTCTGCTGGGTTAGAGCTTTTAATGTTTCTCAACCACATGGCTTCTTCTGCTGCTTTTGGATCAAAACGGAAAGCCTGACCTTCAATCGCACCTCCAATCACTATCATTTCAGCGTTTGGCATTTTTAAGCATTCTAATAAGCGATTTACTTCTTGAATATTTTTTTGAAGCATATTTCTTAATCTATCTGCATCATATTCATTTGGTGCTATTCGATCAATTAAGCGATGGCACTTATCACATAACAACATGATATTACTAGGATCATCAGCCAAAGCTTCGGACTGCTCATTTCCACGAGGTCCTTCTTTTGAAGAAGCAACAATATGTGCAAAATAACTATAATTACCACTCATACTTGGTGTTAAATGTTGTCTAAGATCTTCACCACAACCCTCAAACTGACATCTCCAAGCAGCAGAACATGCAACTTTAAATTTAGTAGCTTCTGAAACCTCACCTTTCCGCCCCGTAGTTAAATCTTTGGATTCTTTTAACCAATTATCCAATAAAGAAATTTTGGATATTAATTGTGCTTGACTAAAATTAGGTTGGATCTCTGAAAGGTCTTTTTCTTCAGTAGCTATAAAAAATAGTCTATGGTTTCGAGTAAACTTTTTTAATTCCTCTCGGGTTTGATCACCAATTTCTCCCTCTCCCAACCCTCTCCAGTCGGAAGCCCCATCATCAGATAAATATAGCTTTGCATAGAATTTATTAGCAAAAAGGAGAACTTTGTAATTCTGGTTTGTAGTCTCTGCCCTTAATAATTGTGAAAACCCAACATCATCAAATGAACTCAACATTTTGCTCTTATTCCTAAAAGATATCCATTTAATGATGCTATCTCTTTAAAACCATTTTAGAAAGATCAAACTATGGACACTGCGACAGACTCAGTCGCTTTAAATTAGATAAAAATTTGACTATTAGAATGTGATGGCTTGGTTGCACAAACATTTCAAAGACCTATTTTACCCAGTACTACCAAATTTAAGTTACAACTCGGGTATGAGGTCGACCTAATTCCGTAAATTTATTCAGTACGGCTATACGGGCATGTATTTCATTTACTTGACTTGAAAAATGCCTAGCTGACAACTTATCGCCTAATAATTTAATGCAATGCATTTTGGTTTCGACCAAACTTCGTCGATGATAACCTGACCATTTCTTCCATAGTGCCCTGCCTAAACGTTTAACTGTTCGAAGTAATTCATTTCGCTCTAGCGAGCTGATCTTTGTATCTTTCCAAGGTTTCGCATTTTTTCTTGGCGGAATCACCGCATGCGCTTGTCGGTCTGCGATTACCTCACGACATTGCTTGGTGTCATAAGCCCCATCAGTATAGACGGAGTCAATCTGTTCTTCTTGTGGAATCTGATCAAGTAAGTCACCAAGCACCTGTGAATCACTCACATTGTTGGTTGTGAGCTGAATAGCACGTATTTGCAGGGTTTCAGCATCGATACCAATATGTAGTTTACGCCATTGGCGACGATATTCAGGCTGATGTTTCTTACGTTTCCATTCTCCTTCACCTAAAAACTTTAAGCCAGTAGAATCGACGAGTAGGTGGGGACAATTACTGCTTTTTTGATAGTTAATTGCAATATCAATATGCTTTTGTCTTCTACAAATAGTGGAATAATCTGGTGCTGTCCAATCTAAACCACAAAGCTTAATCAGGCTTTGCACAAAGCCAGTGACCATACGTAAAGACAGACGGAATAAGGATTTAATCATCAGACAGCATTGGATAGCTGCATCAGAATAGGTTTGATTTCGACCATGTTTACCTTTTGGTTGAGCATACCATTGAGTTTTGGGATCAAACCAAATAGAGATATTTCCTCGATTTATTAATGCTTTGTTATAAAAAGACCAATTGGTTGTACGATAGATTTTAGGTGTGGGCTTATTCATTTGAGAATTATAATGTTGAATAAGCCTTTAACGGTAGGTTTGTGCAACAAAGCCTCATAAATGTAAAAAAATCAATATCTTGGCACTTTTTTATAGATTACATTTAATCATGAATGAGTCTGATTTTTTTTTAAATTACCTTTCTAATGTAAAATTAATCTATTAAGCTTTTAGCTTCAATTATTAACCACTTTTTAAACTCTAAAATTTTCGACATATTTAAACACTCCGGACGATATACAATATAATAAGCCAATGGGGACTTGTACTCTACATGCTCAAATAGATGAATTAACCGTCCCGCCTTAATATCCTCTTTAGCCATTACACTCCTAGCTAAAGCTATGCCTTGACCGTCTAAAGCAGCTTGTAAAACAGATGCTGAATTATTGATTTGTAATCCACTTTTAATCCCTGAGTTTTCCAGCCCAACATACTCCAACCATTTCGTCCAAGTCGGAAACGATTTATGAGCTTCCATAGTTAGGTCATGAATCAATGTTGCCTGTAAAATAGTGTTGATTGATAAATCAGACTTATTTGCTAAAAAAGTCGGTGAACATACAGGAAAAATATCTTCCTCCATTAGTTTAATTGCCTCTAAACCTTCCCAATGACCTTCACCATATCGCACTCCGATATCTATACCATTTTCAATAAAATCGATAGGTCTCAAGTTAGTATCTAAACGTACAGCAATTTCAGGAAAAAGTGATTGAAATTTATCTATTTTAGGTAATAACCATTTTGCAGCAAAGGCGGGACTAACAGTTACCGTCAAAATATTTGTTGTATTACCTCTTTTTAATTTTTCTAGCCCAACGCTTAGCTTATCAAATCCAGCACGAATTTCTGGTAATACAGACTCAGCTAATGCTGTTGGAACCAGTCGTTTTTTTCCACCTGATTGTCGATGAAATAATATTATTCCTAAGTGATCTTCTAAGCCTCTAACCAATTGCCCTACCGCTGCTGGTGTGACATTCAACTCTCTAGCCGCCGCAGAAAAACTTTTATTACGTGCACTTGCTTCAAATGCTTTTAAAGCATTCAAGTAAATAGGTGTTTCCATTTTATAGATAGTTTTTCTTTCAATAATCACAAGATTATCTCATTTGTTTTTAAAGTCAACTACTCAATAAAATATGCTTAAAAGTAAAAAGCTATATCTTTACTTTTTCTATTCATCTGATGGAGAAAAACTCATGGTATATCTACAAATCACAATGACTATCCCTTTAGATAATCGTCCTGCAGCAGCAGAGATTTATCAAAAGTATAAACTTCCTTTTCTCAATACTGTTGATGGTGCCGTATCAAAAGAACTGTTAATCCGTGAAAAAGATGTTCAAGTTCTACATGGTTTTGAAACCTTGAGTAATGCGGAAAGTTATCTCCAAAGTGAACTATTTAATAACGATGTTGTATGTGAATTAAAACCCTTGTTTGCAGCAGATCCAGATATTCGTATATACCAGTCTGTTTAGATTTTTCATCTTTAGACTTTTGACTTCTCAAGATGTCAAAAGTCTATAAATATTAGACAAACGCAGATTAAATAACTTTGAGAAATTACTATCTATGAACAATATCTTGAATGATTGGAAATTGTCATCGAGAGCATTAATTTTTCTTGTTCCTTAGTTCCTAACATTCATCATGAGTGGTGTTATTTCTTTTGTGAGCACATTGCAAAGCCTTAGACTTATCCATTGGGAGCTGAGCCATTGGATTAAATCTTGGCTTTGCTCTTGGGTCATTGCCTTCCCCACAGCTTTTTTGTACTCCCTCTAGCAAAGCGATTTGCAATGCTTTTTATCAAAGCATCTTGAATCTATTAGAAAATTGCTCAGGTATTTAATATGTTAGTAAATATACAACTATTCTTAAAAATCATACTTATTGGTGTTGGTGCAACAATTATCCTAGATCTATGGGCGTTATTTTTAAATAAATTTTTCCGAATACCCATTACTAATTGGGCTATGGTAGGTCGATGGCTAGGTCATATACCAAAAGGAGAATTAGTTCAAAAACAGCTTAACAAAGCTCCATCACTTGATTATGAGCTTGGACTAGGTTGGTTGGCACACTATCTCATTGGTATTAGCTATATCTTAGTACTTATCGCATTTGAAGGGAAAGCATGGCTTTCGCAACCTACTGTTTTCCCACCTCTAGTTATATCTTGGTTTTTATTAATTGCTCCTTTTTTCATTATGATGCCTTGTATGGGTGCTGGTGTTGCAGGGGCTAACACACCAAGTCCAATTAAAACAAGATTAATTAGCATTGCAGGACATACCGTTTTTGGACTGGGTATTTATGGCAGTGCAGTAATTTTAAATTTATTGATAAGTTGAAAACATATTATGCTAATTCGTGCTGATTTTTCAGAAATTGCTATTGTCAAACCTGAAGATTACCACTGGGTACGCTCTCCTCATGGCGAAGTAGAACGAGTGATGTTTGATCGTATTGGTAAAGAACAAGCTCGTGCAACAAGTTTAGTCAAATTCTCTCAAAACTCCAATTTTCCTAAACATCAACATCCACTTGGTGAAGAGATACTCGTTCTATCTGGTGTATTTACAGAAAATGGTATAGATCATTTCCCAAGTGGTTGGTACTTAAGAAATCCTCATAATTCCAATCATCAAGTTTCAAGTAAAGAAGGTTCTTTAATTTTCGTTAAACTAATGCAAATGTCTATATATGAATCTAAAGAAGTAAGAATCAACACGAATGATTCTACAAACTGGATTGTTACAGGCAATAAAAAAATATGCCCGTTATATGAATCAGATTTCGAATATACCTATTTAGAAAAACTTAATCCTGACCAATTATTTATTAACAGATCTGACCAAGGTATTGAAATATTTATAGTATCAGGTCAACTTCAAAAAGAGGATCAAATCTATCCAACTGGTTCATGGATTCGTTTCCCGCCAAAACAACATGCTGTGCTTACAGTTAATAAAACCGATACCACTTTATACGTAAAAACTCAACATCTGCTTCATGCTCAGAAAAATTGGAATGATTAAAATGCTTAAAACCTCAATTCTAATCATTGGCGGCGGTCTAAGTGGTTTATATGCTGCTTATCTACTAGAACAAGCTGGATTTAAAGATTATCTACTGCTTGAAGCAAAAGATCATCTTGGAGGTCGAGTCTACTCAAAGGAACAAATTGATCTTGGTGCAACATGGATTTGGCCCGACCTCAATCCTGAATTGATGAAATTGATACATCAATTATCCCTCCCCTATTTCTATCAACATACTTCTGGCGAACTTATATTTGAAAAACAACGTGATCAGCCTGCTGTACGTATTTCTGGTGCCTCATGGGAAACATCTTCAATTCGGCTTGAAGGAGGTATGCAAAGTTTAATTCTAGCTTTAACCAAAGGTATTTCAGTTGATCGTATTTTACTTGGGCATCAAGTCACTGAAATAACTTATTTAGAAGATCAATCTTTGGGGTTGAAAATTCAGCATTCTCATGGATCAACAACACAATTTTGTTGTGATCAAATTCTATTAGCAGCTCCGCCACGACTATCTGCTAATGAATTTGCATTTAATCCTCCTTTACCAGCCACGACGCTAACACATTGGATGAATACACCTACATGGATGGCTCCTCATGCCAAATATGTAGCAATTTATCCTGAGGCATTCTGGAAGCAACAAGGTCTTTCAGGCCAAGCTCGAAGCTATGCAGGTCCATTAGGTGAAATTCATGATGCCTCAACATCCCATCAACATGCTGCCCTTTTCGGATTCTTCAGTATTCCTTACACCATACGTAAAGAAATTGAACCAACAACGTTAATGGCTCATTGTCGGGCACAATTGGTCCGCCTATTTGGATCTTTAGCAGCGATTCCTCAATCAGAATATCTCAAAGATTGGACTGAAGATGAATGTATTGCCATAGAGTCAGATTGGAAAACTCCAACCCTATTTCATGGTATTGCACCTGAAAATACTCCTAACCAATCTATTTGGCAGAATCGCATCATCGGTATCTCAAGTGAATGGTCAAAAAATATTCGGGATACCTAGCAGGTGCTGTAGATGCCGCAGAAATGGGGATTAAACAAATTTTAAACTCTAATGATCATCAAAAACTACGTGAGATCTAAGTATGAAAAATTCATATCAAGCAATACAAGCCAGTGCTTTAGGAAAATTAGAGCTTGTTGTGCGTACCGTACCCACTCCAAACAAAGATGAGGTTTTAATCGCCGTCGAGGCTTGTGGAATCTGTGGGGCTGATGCTATGACCATTGAGAACCCAAATCCTGATAGCTTCCCTCGTATTCCTGGCCATGAAGTGGTTGGACGTATTGTTGCAATTGGCAACCCAGATTCCAACTATTGGAAAATTGGACAACGTGTTGGAGTTGGACGTCTAGGTGGGCACTGTAACCTGTGCGATGAATGTCGTCAGGGTCTATTTAACTTATGTAATAACCAACCCATCATGGGCAGCACCCATGATGGTGGCTATGCCGAAATGATGATGGCTAAACAAACAGGTTTAGTCTCTATTCCAGATGAACTGAGTTCAGTAGAAGCCGCACCTTTACTTTGCGCAGGTATCGCAACGTTTAATGCACTTAAGAAATCTGGTGCCCAAGCAGGAGATACGGTTGCGATATTCGGCATAGGTGGCTTAGGACATCTTGCAATTCAGTATGCAAGAAGAATGGGATTTAGAGTAGTTGCTATAGGTCGTGGACAAGATATTGCTGAACTGACGCATGATTTAGGGGCACATATTTATATTGATACCCAATTAGAAAATGCTGTGGATCGTCTTAAGGAGTTAGGAAAAGCTCAAGTAATCTTGAGTACCATTACTAATGGAGAAATTTCATCTGCACTTTTTGCAGGATTAATACCTCAAGGAAAATTGATTGTAGTTGGTGTTGGTAAGGAGCCTCTAGTAATTTCTTCTCCTTTACTTGTAGGTGGAGAACGAACGGTTCAAGGAAGTATTACAGGCACACCTTATGAAGTTGAGAAAACTTTAAACTTTAGCCTTCTTACAGATGTGCGCGCAATGATTGAAACATATCCACTTGAACAAGCACATGAAGCTTATACAAAAGTTCGTACTGGTAAAGTCGAATTTAGAGCAGTACTTACAACGTCACATTTCGCCCATTAATTTCCAAACAGTTTGAAATTAGGATTCTTTAATGACTCAATCTAAAATCGTTATTATTGGTGCTGGTCTCAGCGGACTTTACGCTGCATATTTACTCGAACTACAAGGAATTAAAGATTATCTTGTTGTAGAGGCTCGAGATCGTTTAGGTGGACGTGTACATTCCATTGTCATAGATGAAGCAAAATCTAAGAATGAAGCCTTTGATATGGGTGCTACTTGGTTTTGGGAAAAACAACAACCAGAACTAACTCATTTAATTAATAAATTTGGACTAGAAAGTTTTTATCAGTATGAGGAAGGCGATCTCTTAATCGACAGAACTTCATCTCGTGAAGCTTTACGTTTGCAAGGGGTTCAAACATCACCTGCAAGGAGGCTTCAGGGAGGTATGTATCAACTGATTGAAAAAATCGCTTCTTATATCCCGCCAGAAAAGATTTTACTTGGTCATCAAGTCAAATCTTTGTCTAGAAGCAATGATGAAATAGACGTTGAGTTGATCAATCAGATGGATCAATCTTTGATTCTTAAATCTTCGCAAATCTTGCTCGCAGTTCCGCCAAGAATATCATTAAATACAATCAGTTTTCACCCTTCTTTACCTGAACAATTTACACAACAATGGCAACAAACCAATACATGGATGGCGGCACATGCTAAATATTTTGCCGTCTACCCAAAAGCATTTTGGCGAGATCAAAATTTATCAGGTGCAGTTCATGGCACTGTTACACCATTATTTGAAATTCATGATGCTTCAAGTACTGATGGTTTTGCAGCATTATTCGGCTTTATAGGTGCCCCCGTAAGTGCTCGCAATCAGTTAAGCAATGAACAATTATCTTTATTGTGTCGCAAGCAACTGGTCCGATTATTTGGGAAAGAAGCTAATTTTCCAATCAAAGAATTTATTCATGACTGGACACTAGATCCTTTGACAGCAACCTCTGCTGATGAAGTCGCTAGTTTAATCTCAAATGGTATACCTGACTCAACTCCACCTTATGGTGATTGGCAAAACTCAATTGTAGCTATTTCCAGTGAGTTTTCACCAAATCATCAAGGATACCTAGCAGGCGCAATTGAATCAGCAACATTAGGGATTCAAATAGCCATAGAACGTCTTTAACTAAAGACATTAAAAATTTTAATCAACAAATGATTTAGCACACATCGAAATCCTTTGATGAAAGAACTTCTTATTAATTTACTTTTTATGATTCATGTTGGATAAGCCTAAATGCTTAAGAATTCAATGCACCGTCAAGTCCTAATATTGGCAAGTTCACAGTCACTTTTCCAAACCGTATCCGTGATGATAATGACTATTGGCGGATTGGCTGGGGCAAATATTGCTGATTCGCCTACACTGGCGACACTCCCAATCGCAGCTATGTTTTTAGGAACAGCTACAATGATGTTTCCTGCATCAATGTGGATGTCGCATGTAGGTCGTCGAAATGGTTTTCTTTGCGGTGCACTCTTAGGGGTATTAGGGGGTATCATTGCTTCTATTGGTATTTTTTATAACTCCTTATATTTATTAGCATTCGGAACATTTTGTGTAGGAGCTTATCAGTCGTTTGCTCAATTTTATCGTTTCGCAGCTAGCGAAGTCGCTGATGAAGCATTTCGTTCTAAAGCAATTTCTTTTGTTATGGCAGGCGGAGTTGTAGCAGCATTGATTGGACCTACACTAGCTCGCATAGGAGGTCCCGTATTTAATCATCTTGAATATGTTGGATCCTTTTTAATTATTACAATTATTTCATTGCTTGCTATGGGTATCATATCAAGTCTAAAAATCCCCGATAGCGTTGAAGTAAAATCTAACTTTGGTGCAGGCAGACCATGGTATGAAATTGTAATACAGCCTACTTATTTAGTTGCTTTGTTTGGTTCCGTTACAGGTTACGGCATCATGATTTTAGGTATGACAGCAACTCCAATTGCTATGCGTCATGCTCACCATGAATTAGGGACTATTACAACTGTTATTCAACTACATGTTTTGGGCATGTTTTTACCCTCATTTTTTACAGGTAACTTGATTGCTCGGTTTGGAGTATTAAAAATCATGTTTTCAGGGATACTATTATTTGCCTGTTATATCGCTTTTGCTTTATCAGGTTTGCAATTCCATTCATTTGCCATTTCCCTAATTCTATTGGGCGTGGGTTGGAATTTTCTATTTATCGGTAGTACTTCATTACTTACTGGCACTTACACCCAAGAAGAAAAGGCAAAGGCTCAGGCTATTAATGACATGACCGTTTTCATCGTTGGATTAATCTGTTCCTTTAGTGCAGGCGCATTGCTGGATATAATTGGCTGGAAAACCATGAATATCGCCCTCTTCCCATGGCTATGCTTATCAACATTCTCATTATTCTGGTTGAATTATAAAACTAAAAAGAAAGAAATTCTCACCTAGCCTAAGATTAGTGAACAAAATTTTCAGATTACTACTATGTAAGTTAAAAATCCTCTTTCATAACAGGTTATATAAATGAAAAAACTCAATTTCTTCCATACTCTTATTTTAATCTTCTGTTTCAACCAAACCGCAATGGCAACAGAGAAAATCGTAGAAGGTCAAGACTATATTGTTTTAGCTCATCAAGGGAAAACTGATTATCCATCAAAAATAGAAGTTCGAGAGTTCTTTTCTTATGGCTGCTCTCATTGTTTTGCTTTAGAAAAACAATTACAACCATGGTTAAAAAAGGGTTTACCCAAAAATGTCTATTTTATTCGTACACCAGCCGCAATGAATCCAACTTGGGAACAAAGTGCACGTGGTTATTATACCTCGGAATCTTTAGGAATACGGCAAAAAACTCATATAGCCCTTTTCAATGAAATTCAACTTCAGCATAAGCCATTATTTGATCAGAAATCTCTAGCTAAATTTTATGGTCAATACGGAGCAAACTTGAATCAATTTAATCAATTATTTAATTCCCCAACCATCTCTAAAAAAATTGAACAGTCAAACCAGTTGGCAAAGCTATATCAATTAACGGGTGTACCTAGCATTGTTATAAATGGTAAGTACTTAGTTCAAGGTACTAAAGTAAATACGGCTGAAATTATTGACTATCTTATTGAGAAAGATAGTCAATAATATGCTGTATAAATAAATTGGTTTAAACATTAGACGAAGTGGTTTACTTTTTATAAACCACTTCGAGTGATTAATATTAAAGATTTAATAAGCCAGATGTAATAAAGCTCTAAAAACTCCAGCAATGACAAATAAAATTAAAAAACCGAGTAAATACAATAGAAAAAACCATTTCAATTGAGAAAGTCTACTGTCTTTTTTCGTATATATCTCTTTCATTATTAATGATACCCCTCATCGCCAACACGTACTTTGTCTCTAAATACCCAATATGATAGACCTGTATAAACAAGAATAATCGGGATGAGAATTAGCGCTCCAATTAAAGCAAATAATTGACTACTTTCAGGAGCAGCTGCATCCCAGATACTTATTGATGGAGGAATGACATTTGGCCATAAGCTGATAATGAATCCTGTATAAGCTAAAAATACCAATGCGAGACTGTAAATAAATGGTGCAAGCTCATAACGTTTTTTGCAAGCACGTAATATTAGTCCCGTTAGCACAACAACCAAAACTGGAACAGGGCTAAAATAAAGCAGTTGAGGTTGGCTAAACCATCGAGTTGCTATCTCTGGTTGAGTTAATGGTGTATAAATACTAACCGCACCAAAAATTAAAAAAAGAACGGAAATTAATTTTGGCATGAGATCATACATTTTAGCCTGTAAATCTAATTCCGTTTTAAAGATTAACCAACCACACCCTAGTGCCGCATATAGAACCACAACGCCTATACCTGTAAAAATTGAAAAAGGTGTTAACCAGTCTAAACCTCCTCCAGCATAAATATGATTTTCTACCTTAATACCTTGTATATATGCACCTAAAATCACACCTTGAAAAAAACTTGCTAATATTGACCCATAAATGAAGGCTTTATCCCATAATTTTTTGGTCTTATTTGCTTTAAAGCGAAATTCGAATGCGACGCCACGAAAAATTAAAGCGATCAGCATTAAAATAATTGGCATATATAAAGCCGATAAAACTACAGAATACACTACTGGGAATGCAGCATAGAGTGCAGCTCCTCCTAAAACCATCCATGTCTCATTGCCATCCCATACAGGTGCAACGGTGTTCATCATGACATCACGTTCCTCTTTCGAGGTTATGAAAGGAAATAAAATTCCAATGCCTAAATCAAACCCATCTAAAACCACATAAACAAAAACACCAATGGCAATTATCACAATCCAAATTAAAGATAAATCAATCATTGTGTTTATCTCCTCGTTGTTTATTCTCTATTTCTATTTGCTCTATTGCATCATCAATACTACTTAATGGTCTTTTTGAAGCTTGCAGAACTGCAATATCGGTATGATCTTGATTAGAATAGATAAACTCAGGACCTTTATGCATGAGCTTCAACATGTAATAGATTCCGATACCAAAAACGATAAAATAAACAAATACAAAGAGAACAAGGGATAGGCCAACCTGTTCAGCAGAAACAGGCGATAATGCATCTTTGGTTCGCAAAACCCCATAAACCACCCAAGGCTGTCTGCCAACTTCTGTGGTAAACCAACCTGCTAATAAAGCTATAAATCCAGTTGGCCCCATTAAAAGAGCAAATCGTTGTAGTAACTTATGCTCATAAAGTTTTCCGCCTTTACGCAATATAAGCGTTGCAAGTGCAAGTAAAACCATCAATACGCCTAAACCTACCATGATTCTGAAACTCCAAAAAATCACGAGTGAATTCGGTCGATCTTCAGGTGCAAACTCTTTTAGACCTTTAACTTGTCCATCTAGACTATGCGTCATGATTAAACTGCCAAGATTTGGAATTCCAATTGCATATTTTGTTCGCTCTTCCTCCATATCTGGCATTCCAAACAAATATAAAGGCATGCCCTCATCTGTGTTTGTTTCCCAATGCCCTTCAATTGCAGCTAATTTTGCTGGCTGATGATGTAAGGTATTCAAACCATGCATATCACCAATTAAAATTTGAGCAGGCGCAAGGAATAAAAGCATCCACAATGCCATGGAAAAAGATTTTTTCACCAAATCATCTCGTCGGCCTTTTAATAGGTGAAATGCTGCTACTGCTGCAACCAGAAGTGACGTTACGAGAAAAGCTGCAGCAGCCATATGAAACAATCGATAAACAAATGAGGGGTTAAAAACAATCGCTAACCAATCTTGTGGAATAATGATTCCATTCTCAATCGTAAAACCAGTAGGCGTCTGCATCCAACTATTTGAAGACAGAATCCAGAACATTGAAATACAGGTTCCTATTGCAACCATTAGAGTGGCAAAAAAATGTGCTCGTGGTCCAACCCGCCCCCAACCAAATAACATAATTCCAAGAAAACCAGCTTCTAAGAAAAATGCTGATAAAACCTCATATGCTAATAATGGCCCTGTGATACTTCCTGCAATTCTAGAGAATTCACTCCAATTGGTTCCAAATTGGTAGCTCATCACCACGCCAGAGACAACCCCCATCCCAAAGGCCACTGCAAAAATTTTGATCCAAAATTTAAATAAATCTTTATAGACAGGATTTTGTGTACGTAGCCAACGCCATTCGAGTACAGCTAAAAAACTAGCTAGTCCGATTGAAATAGCGGGGAAAATGATATGAAAAGATACAGTAAATGCAAACTGAATACGCGCCAGTTCTAACGCTGTCAAACCTAAACTCATACCACCTCCCAGTGATAAATTGAACATTGGGAATACGGTAGAAATGCTACATTAACTGGATTAACGAAACTGCCGAGCCAGATATTTTCCGCCTTGCACAAAGATAAATTGTAGACCTTAGATACTCTATCTACATTTTTAAATACGAACGAATACATTACACTGTTAATAAACAGTGAAAACTGAATTTTCATGATTAAAACTCTTTAAAATATTGTTTAGTACAAACAGATTAACTATTTGTCATGACCAATCGTGTTCTAAAGAGTCAAAGGAGGTGCTCTGCCTTGTGGCTGCAAATACAGCTTCTGTAAGCTAAAATAGACATGCTTGAAGAATGACTGATAAAACTTTAGTTTCACCTGAATACGATCTAAAACATGATCAACTCTCAAGTCAAATGGGAGTACTAAATCCCCATATACAGTGCAATACTGACATTGATGATGGTGTTCATTGTGATCGTGAGAATGTTGAGGTACAAAATCTTGTAGCAGTTCAAGATAAACTGAATGCACATGCTTATGATTAGCTTGTGAAAGAAGATTATGAGTAATGGACATACATACCGGAGCAATATGAAATTTTTCCGGCAAAAGAGGTTGCAAATATACTGCAATCTGCAAGAGTATTACTGCAAACGCAATAAATAGTCCACTTCTCTTCAGCAATTTTTCTCTCGACTAGAATTGCACAAGGGGGGAGATGCTAAATAAAAAAACATTAAGAAATTTACAGATAAATCCTTAGTTATTTACTCAGACTTTCATTATACAAATATATAATATATTCC
>NZ_OOGT01000031.1 GCF_900323515.1 Acinetobacter stercoris
GTATTAGTACACTATGATTAACCAATCAAACAATAGACTCATCTATTCAGATTTAAATAAACACTAATGTTCTATAAATGAATGCCTAACAAGACATAATATCAATAAACAATTGATCCATAACTAAATTACTCTGAACATTTTGCTCAACCTGCATCTTGGATTGTTGCAACAGGTTATAAATATTAAATAAAACTTCCAATGTATATTGATCAGCTAACACCTCAAAATCAATATCTTTATTCTTAACAGTTTGTTCAAGTTTAACGCAAATGACATCAGCTAAAAGATATTCAAACATCTGAATAAAATCGGTAAAGTTTAATTCTTTGTTCCACTTGGTCGCCAACTGTATCGGCATACTTTTTTGTATAACCAGTCTTTGCCAGTCATTTACAAAATCTTGTCTTCGTCTAATCCATTCACTATTTGACAATGCTAAAGCCTGTAATGGCATTTGGTTCGCCAGATTCATAAGCAAAGGAATTTGCTGTTTTGAATCTGCTAAATACTCATTTAAATAAGCTTCACCTTGTGAAGCAGTCACCCGATCTAAAGCAAAATGTTGCAAACGACTACGGATAGTTGCTGGTAATTTCAGATAATGATCTGCTATCAAGATCAGGATTACGCGTTCACCAGGCTCCTCAAGGGTCTTCAGTAACGCATTGCTTGAAGCTATATTTAATGCTTCGGCAGGCTCGATAACGATCACCCTCCATCCATCAACAGTTTGTTGTACAAAGGGTAATAAATCACGAATTTTTTCAATTTTTATTTTTGCGTTCTGCATTTTATTGTCTTCATCCGTAGTGATATAGACATAATTTGGATGTGTATCCGATTTTATCCACTGGCAGCTACTACATACACCACAAGCACCGTTAGGTTGCTTATTGAGACAAAGTACCCAGGATAAAAAATGCTGAGCAAAATCTTTTTTACCACACCCCTTTCTACCATAAAACAATAGACCATGCCCAATGTTTGGAAACCGCCCTGTGAGCGTTTCCCAAACTTGTTGTTGCCATGGATAAACTTGAGGTGTCGTTTGCATATTCATTTACTTGATTATTGAAAATAGCTTATGTCCATCGCATTAATACGATCCAGATCTTCCTGAGTATCTACACCAGGTGGCAGATTTACCTGAGCAACATCTATCGCAATACGATGACCATTTTCAAGCACACGAAGTTGTTCCAAACTTTCCAGTTTTTCAAGACTACCCATATTCCATGTTACGTACTCTTGCAACAATCTTATGCGATAACCATACAATCCCAGATGACGATATGCCATTGCATGCAACTGAATATCTTTTTGCTTCACTCCTTCACGGTCATAAGGAATAGGTGAACGACTAAAATATAAAGCTTCATTAAAATTAGACATCACAACTTTTACAATACTATCACGCTGAAACTCTTCCAGATGGCGAATCGGCTCACATAAAGTTGACATCGAACAGTGACTTTTGATCAATAACAAATCAGCAACTTGTTGTACCAGCTTTGCTGGCAATAAAGGTTCATCACCCTGTACATTTACAATGATATCGTCTGCATCCCAGCCTTTAATTTGAGCAACTTCACTCAGTCTATCAGTACCAGAAGGATGGTCAGGATTGGTCATAACCACATCCACACCTTCCGCCATACAAACTTTAGCAATCCGTTCATCATCAGTTGCAACACAGAGGTCATCAAACCCCTGCACTTTTTTTGCCTGATCTACAACACGTAGAATCATTGGACGACCATGGATTTCAAGCAATGGTTTACCTGGCAAACGTGAACTTTGATAACGCGCCGGAATAACAATATGTTTCATTGATTTAACCTAAATTAATTTCTACACCAAGTTGTTGCAACTGTTTATTTAACAATGAGTAACACTCTGGTGACAGCACGGCCTCTACAGGTACAACCCATATTTCCCGTTGATATGTCGGGTGCTCTTTCATTAAAGGCAATAATTTGACTGCATCTTTCTCAGTGGTGATGATCGGATTCATGTCATCAAAATGCAGGTCATTTATTTCATAATCATAATGATCAGGAAATTCATGACATTGAAACTGGGTAACTCCCATTGTTTCAAGTGTGTGATAAAAACGTTTGGGAAACCCGATCCCCACTACAGCATAGTAGTCAAGCGTCGGATCAAATACAATCGCTTGCTCCACCTGAGGATTGAGCAAATAAGGCTCGGCAACCTCCAGGTGCATATTTAAACCCGATTTAGGTGAATGTGAATGCTCTATGACTGTGCTCTGTTTTAGTCTGGAAACAGGTTCACGCAAATAACCTTCAGGTAAAAGTTTTTGATTACCCAAACCACGATTATTATCCAATACAATCCACTCGAGTTGACGATCTAAAGCCCAGTGCTGTAAACCATCATCACTGATAATCAAGTCGAGTCGATAATTTTTTAATAACAATTCAATACTTTCTTGACGATTGCTCCCGACAGCCATAGCAACACCAGTTGATTGCACAATCAGACATGGCTCATCTCCAACTTCATCAGGTACAGATTCCAGACTTACGATCTTCGGAAAAGGACCACTACCACCATATCCACGACTAATGACACCAACACGTACGCTCAAGGACTGAAGATACTTAACCAGATGAATGAGTAAGGGGGTTTTACCACTCCCCCCCACAGTAATATTACCAATCACCATCACAGGTATAGGCGCGCGATAACGTGGCTTTAATCCAAACTGATAAATTTTTTTATTTAAAGTAAATCCAAAGCGATACAACCAGGATAAAGGGCGCAAAAAAATCAACCACCTGGATTGTTTATTCCAAGCATCTTGAATAATTTGCGCAACTGACATTGATACTATTCCTCAAAATTACGTTGATGTAACTGGTAATAAGCACCGTGTTTTAATAAAAGCTCATCATGAGTACCCTGCTCAATAATTCGGCCTTTATCCATCACCACGATTCGATCCGCATTTTCAATAGTCGATAAACGGTGCGCAATGACAATGGTTGTACGATGCTGCATAGCTTGATCAAATGCTTTTTGAATATAGTGTTCAGACTCATTATCAAGTGCGCTGGTTGCTTCATCCATAATCAGGATTGGAGCATTTTTCAAAATTGCCCGTGCAATAGCAACACGTTGGCGTTGACCACCTGAAAGAGTTAGACCATTAACACCTAGAACTGTATCGTAACCATTAGGCAATGCCATAATGAAATCGTGTGCATATGCAGCTTTGGCAGCTTTGATGATATCTTCATCACTCGCACCTTGAAGCTGACCATATGCAATGTTTTCTTTTACAGAGCGATCGAACAAGACCACCTGTTGATTCACCATGGCAATATTTTGACGTAAATAAGACAGCTCAATGTCCTTGATTGCATGACCATCAAACTTGATCTGCCCAGAAGACAATTCCTGAAAACGGACCAGCAAATTGACTAGAGACGTTTTACCAGCACCTGAACGCCCTACCAATGCAACGGTTTCACCAGCCTTGATATCCAGAGTAAAATCATGAATTGCATGAGAACCATCAGGATAAACCAAATTTACTTGATCAAATTTAACCTGACCATCCAACTTTGGTTTTAAAGTACCAGTATTATCTTCTTCAGGTAAATCCAGCAATTCGAATACAGACTGTGCTGCGGCTAGTCCACGTTGCAGCTTTTCATTAATATCGGTTAAATTTTTAGTAGGTTTTCCTAGAAGACCAGCAGCAGTCAGATAGGCTACAAACTCACCTGCACTGGTATCACCTAAAATTTGCGGTCTTAAAGCCAACCAGACGATGATACTCATTGAAATCGCCATGATGAGCTGTACGATTGGGCTGTTGAGCTGTTGCACGACAACCATTTTCAAACCACGTTTCAGATTGTCATTTGAATAACGAAAAAAACGTCCTTTCTCAAACTCTTCACCTGCAAAGCCCTTTACTACATTTTGCCCAACTACCGTTTCCTGGACAACATGGTTGATATCTCCCATGGTATTTTGTACCTGGATCGATAATTTACGTAGTCGTTTAGCTGCCTTCCGAATCAACCCTCCAATAAGAGGAGCAAAAATCAAAATACAGAACGTTAGCTTCCAGTTCGTATAAAATAAATAACCAAGCAATCCTATAAGCACTAAACCTTCTCTTAGTAACGTTTGTAAAGAGTCCGTAGAGGCTGCGGTTACTTGTTCAACGTTATACATCAGTTTTGCAGTAATTTGTCCACTTGAGTGATCAAGATAATATTGTGAAGGCAGGCGTAAAAGTTTAGCAAATACTTCCTGGCGAATATGGAAGACCAGACTTCGTGAAATTACAGCTGAGAAGTAGCCCCCCATAAACATGCCTAGGCCACGGAAAAACATTAAAGCAATAATTAGAAAAGGAAACAGATTTAGATTTCTTTGATCATGATTTTGAATAGATTCAATAATATATTTGAGTAATCGGGCAACCGAAACCTCAGTTGTAGCATTGATCGCAAAACCAATGATGACCAAAATGATCAGTCCCCAAAAGTTTTTTAAATACGAAAGTAATCGTAAATAAATTTTAAAATCTTGCTTCACTAACTAATAACCTCGGGTGGGAACTTTTGTGCTGATATTAATATTAACAAAACCAAGCTGACCTGCGATATCCATCACACGAATAACATCCTGATGAGTTGCTTTCGCATCAGCAGCGATGACAAATATCAAATCTTTCTGATCACGTGTTGCCTGCTTTATCGCCATACCTAAATCAGCTGCCTCTTTGCTCGCAAGTGCCTGACCATTCACAGCATAATGACCAGTAGAGTCTACCATGACTTCGACTTTTTGATCATATTGTTTTGGTGGCACTCCCTGCGCATCAGGAAGGGTCAAATTTATACGACTACTTTGACTAAAAGTCGTGCTAAGTAACAAAAAAACTAAGATAAACAACAAACAGTCAATAAGTGGTGTTAAATTTATATGAATATCTTCAACATTTAAACGCTTAAATTTCATTTAGCACCTATTTATTGATCATTCATGACTGTTTCATTTGTATTTTTAAAGAACAATGCAGCATGAAATAGGGTTGCCTGTTGCTCAAGCTCTGCAATATATTCCTGAATCAAACGCTGAAAATAACGATATGCAAACAGGGCTGGTATCGCAACCAGCATCCCTGCTGCTGTCGTAATCAGTGCTTTTGAAATGCCTGGAATCATCAGCAACGGACTGTTTGAAGAAGTAATATCCAGCATCAAAAATGATTCTATAATTCCAATTACTGTACCCAGCAAACCTAATAAAGGCGCTGCTGCACTTAATGTTCCCAAAAAATTGATATTTTTTTCCAGATAAGCAATTTCCTGTGATGCCTTTGCTTCCATTTGTGCACGTGCATAAACGGCATTTTCATGTCGTGATTGGTAACCAGATAGTAGAACTTGTCCAAGCGTCGAAAATTGCGTTTCTTTGTTTTGCCCCATATTGTTAATAATCTGATCAATAGCTTTACCAGAATGTATAAGCAATTGTTTTGGTAAAATCAGACTTCGTCTTAAGCGAATAAACCTTTCTATACTAATTGCTACAGTAAAAATTGAGCACAAAACCAGTGGAAGCATTAGCCAGCCACCTGCTTTAATCAGTTCCCACATAAAATTCCCCAATATTTTTAATATGTTATAACCGCATATAACTACTCAGGATTTTAAACATCACTCGACAATGTCCACTTTAACCCATAAAAAACTGTCGTTTAATGATAAAAATCAGAATGCTTAGGCTATCTATGCTTTACTTTCAATATATTTGTAATTATGTTCATAATTTCAGCATAAACAGCCAGCAACTATCCACCTAACCCAATAATAAAACGGTGCAAAAACACCGTCCCAAAATATTATTCTTCAGGTAGACATATGTTTAAAATACCATCCAACTCATCTAATGAATGATAATGAATGACCAGTTTGCCTTTACCCTGCTTATTATGATCAATTTTAACATTGGCGCTAAATCGTTCCGAAAGCCTTTGTGTCAATTGCTCAAGATCAGAAGAAACAGCCGCTTTTGCTTTTTCTTGCTTAGGTGCATTCCATTCTCGAACCAGTTGTTCAGTCTGACGTACCGATAGACTTTTTGAGATTACAATTTCAGCAACTTTAATTTGATCTTTGGCTTTTAATGTCAAAATTGCACGTGCATGCCCCATGTCCATTTGACCTTGTTGCATAAAGTCTTTTACTTTTTCATCAAGGCTTAATAAACGAAGCAGATTACTCACCGTTGTACGTGCCTTGCCAACTGTATCAGCAATTTCCTGATGACTTAAGCCAAACTCTTCATGAAAGCGCTGTAATGCTACAGCCTGATCAATCGGATTTAGGTCCTGGCGCTGAATATTTTCAATCAACGCCAATGCAATTGCCACTTGATCTGATAAATCACGAACAATAGCAGGAATTTCTGTTAAACCAGCAATTTGTGCAGCACGCCAACGGCGCTCACCTGCGATAATCTCATATGAAAACTCGGCATCTTCAATTGGTCGAATCACAATTGGTTGCATCACACCATGTTTTTTAACTGATGCCGCGAGCTCTTGTAAATCTTGCTCATGAATAAAACGGCGTGGTTGATATTCACCACGACGCAATAATTTCACATCAACCTGTTTAAGCTGACCATGATCTAAAGCTTGTGCTTCAAGCTGTAATTTTTCTTTTTGGATCGAACCTAACAATGCATCTAAACCACGACCTTTAGCCAATCCGCGTTTTTTTGTGGTCATGCTTTATTTCCTTTTTTCACTTTACTCTTCTTCAACATTTCAGCTGCCAAGTTTAAATAAGCAATTGCGCCTTTGGAGCTTTTCTCAAAATAGATAATAGGTAGGCCATGTGCCGGTGCTTCAGCTAAGCGAACATTTCTAGGCACAACTGTGTCATAAAGTTTTTTACCAAAATACTGTTCCAGTTCAGCAGATACGTCACGTGTCAATGCATTACGTGCATCATACATGGTACGTAGCACACCTATGATTTGCAAATCTGGATTAAGTGCCTGTTGAATGCGATCAATGGTTTGAGTCAAATCTGCCAACCCCTCAAGCGCATAATATTCACATTGCATTGGAATGATCACGCCATCAACGGCAGCCAGTGCATTGACAGTAATCAGACTCAGACTCGGAGCACAGTCCACAATAATATAGTCAAAATTCTTTTCAACTTCTTTTAACGCATCACGTAAAATAAATTCACGTCCCTCTTGCTCTGCAATCGCCAGTTCTACTCCTGACAGATCACGATTTGCGCCAAGAACTTTATAGCCTACATCTGCTTTAGTGATTGCTGTTTCTATCGGCACTTCACCAAGTAATACATCGGTAATGGAATACAGCAAATCATTTTTCTGAATGCCTGACCCCATTGTCGCATTCCCTTGTGAATCCATATCCACCAAAAGAACACGTTTTTTTAAGACTGCGAGTGAAGCAGCTAAATTGACTGCTGTGGTCGTTTTGCCCACTCCACCTTTCTGGTTTGCAATCGCAATAATTTGAGCCATGATAACCCCAGTCCTTAAATCTAATTAAATACGTTTCAACAAAAGCAAATGACGCTGTTCATCTAAACGTGGTACATGTAGTTCAATAATTTCACAAGTAAATTCATTTTTCAGTTGTTCTACTTCTTCACTTGGAATTAAGCCTTTCATAGAAGCAATAATACTCGCTTCATGCATATAAGGTTCAGATGCAGCAACAAAGTCTGTTAAAGATGCAAATGCACGACTCGTAATCACATCAAACTGACCAAGCTCACTTATACTTTCTTCATTTTCTACACGAGTTTGTACAGCAATCACATTTTGTAATTTTAAATCCGCAATGAACTGCTTTAAGAAGCGGATTTTTTTACCATTTGAATCAAGCAATACACACTGACGTTCTGGTTGGCATAATGCAATGATCATGCCTGGCATACCACCACCAGTACCGATATCAAGTAACCGACCTTTAGGCAAATCATTTAGGATACTCAAGCTATCCAGTAAATGCTTAACCAACATTTCTTTCGGATCACGGATTGCAGTCAGGTTATAGGCTTTATTCCATAACACCAGCGCATCTTGGTATTTTAATAATAAATTTAAAGCATCTTCACCAAGATTCAATCCCAGCTTTTGACTACCTTGCTTTAACTCTTGAAAAAATGGATGCATAAACAATTCACATCTCAATAAAATTTAGTTTGAAGTATACCGATTTCTTAGCGCTGTCACAGTAGTTAGCGATTAGTGAATATGCACTTAAGCATATTCACCCTGTCTAATTTGCAAATCCAAGGCCGTTAATCGCTCTGGAGTCCCCACATCCACCCATGCACCCTGCATTTTTTCAGCCGAAATCTTTCCATCCAGCATCGCCTGCTTTAAAAATGGCAACATTGGCTGCTTACCAGGTTTTGCCCCCTCAAACAGCTTAGGAGAAATCACAGCAACTCCACTATAGGTTAAGTTTTCACCCTGTATAGCTTGCTCGAATGTATAGGCGCGGCCATTCTGCAAAGTAAAATCACCATGGGGATGCTGAACAGGATTTGGTACAAACACAAGGTGAGCCAAGTCCTGCTCAAGTTGTACGCTCAACAATGACTCAAAATCCATTGTTGTCCACACATCACCATTGACCAAAATAAAAGGATCATCACCCAATAATGGTAAAGCATTGATGATTCCACCAGCAGTTTCCAAGCCTTCTTCTTCACGTGTCCACAAAATCTTTACACCAAACTGGGAACCATCACCAAGTGTACTGATCAAAATATCTGCAAGCCATGCAGAATTGATCACTATTTCAGTCACACCAATGTTTTTTAGTTTTTCGATATGCCACACGATCAATGCCTTACCACCAACTTCTAACAGTGGTTTTGGCTTATATAACGTTAGCGGACGCATACGATTCCCTAAACCTGCCGCTAAAATCATCGCTTTCATTACGCAACTTCCTCGTATATACCATATTTGTCATGAAACTTTGGCAATACTTTATTTTGAATGAACTGCATAAAGGGTTGTAATTCTGCATAGTTTTTACTTTCTTCAAGTAAATACCACATTACACGCGGCAAATCCTTGAGATAACCGGTTTTACCATCACGTTCAAACAAGCGAACAAAAATCCCTAAAATCTTGATATGACGCTGTATTGCCATAAGATCAGCATCACGAATCAACTGTTGTTCACTACGTGACTGACGGACAGATTCTGGCAATAAGGCATAAAACTGTTTAAACCATGTGTAAACACGCTGTGGACTCCACTGAACATATGCATCACGAGTCAATGAAATCAGGTCATAAGTATAAGCACCAATAACCGCATCTTGGAAATCAATAACCCCCAGATTTTGCTCATTCTCGATTTTCATCAAATTACGACTATGAAAATCACGATGTACAATTACTTGTGGCTGTGAAAGTGCTTCGTCAGCAAGAAAAGTAAACGTATCTTCAATCATGTTACGTTCTTGTCCTGTTGCTACAATTTTTAACGAAGGCAATAGCCACTCAGTCAACAAATGCATTTCTTGCATCAATTTTTCACGTGAATACGCAGGAAAATGCGCACTCCCCTGAACAGACTGAAGTTGTATTAACTGTTTAAAGCATTGTAAATAATAAGCATCAACTGTTTTTTCATTTAATAATGTCGATAGCAGTACATCACCAAAGTCTTCTAACAATAAAAAACCATTTTCAAGATCTTTGGCAATAATATGCGGTACACGAACACCATTTTGATCAAAAAACTCATCTATAGTGACAAAAGGTACACAATCTTCTTTATCAGGAGGTGCATCCATGAGCATAAATGTTTTATTATTCAAAGTAATTCGTGCATAACGACGGAAACTCGCATCGCCTGCTAAAAAGTTGATTTTAAATTGATCAGAATCGAGTACAGATGTAACCCATGTTTGTATCAATTGTTCACGTTGTGTATTCATTTGCAATAAAATCTAATTCAGGCTGAATTTTTTGAAGTGCTAAGTGTAGCTACTTATCAACTTTTTCTCTATCATGCGACAATAATTAATTGCGATCAGCATACTTGGTTAATGAGACAAATGAAGCATCAGTTTAAATTTAATCCTTTAGCGACTGCTATTTTGACACTACTATGCGGGACCTCCATAACAAGTTATGCAGAGTCTACGGATGATGTCGTATCGACTGTAGATAATAATCAATTAAAACAAAGTATCAAAGAAAGCTATCCTGGACAGTCTTTCTTTGAACAGTACTATGTTGATAAAAACTCACCCGAAGCAAAGCAACATGTAAGTGGCAATAGCAAAGATAAATTTGCCAATAGTGGGCGTTATTGTTCCAATGTCTGGGTTACGCCAATCGATCCGAACACACCAGCTGTAGCTCCTCAGGATGCTACATCGGTCATTACAGCAGATCATGGATATTACAATCCAAATGGTGATTCTACACTTTCAGGCAACGTTGTTATTGATCAACAGGGTCGCATGATTCGTGCTGATCAGGTCACCATTGACAAGACACAAACCTATGCCAATGCAAAAGGGAATGTACAACTTGCTCAAGGTGGATTGCTCGCCCGAAGTGATCAAATCAATTATAACCTTGGAACATCAACTGGCGATCTAAATAACAGCTTTTATATCGCAGAAGAACAACATGCGCATGGTCATGCCGATAAAATCGTACGTAAATCACCTACGGTTATTGAACTTGATAATGCAACATATACAACTTGTCCACCAGACGAGAAACCGACCTGGAATATCAAGGCTAAAAAGATTGAGCTAAACCAGGATACGGGTCGGGGTGTAACACGCAACACCAAATTATACGTTAAAGATGTACCTGTACTTGCTGTACCTTACTTTAACTTTCCGATTGATGATCGCCGCACAACAGGTATCCTAAATCCAAATTTTGGTTATACCAATGACGGTGGCTTCCAGCTTACTGTTCCTGTTTATCTCAATCTGGCACCTAACTATGATGCAACCATTACCCCACGTATTATGGGTAGTCGTGGTGTGATGCTACAAAGTGAATTTAGGTATTTGACCGAAAACTTTGGTGCAGGACAATTCTCTGGCAGTTATTTGCCAAGTGATAGCAAATACAATGATGAAGATCGTAAAGACTTCCACTTCCTGCACAAATGGCGTATCAACGATCAATGGTCAACCAATGCTGAATACAACTATGTTTCGGATAAAGATTTCTTTACCGATTTTGATACCAATCCCAACTCCCGCACAGAGTTAAACCAGCGTCGTGCCTGGGAACTCAATTATGGCCATGGTATCCCTGGTTTAAAAGCCCAGTTACGTGTTGAAGACTTCCAGACACTAGATAAAAACTTACCAGACGTCGATAAGCCATATGCCCGTTTACCACAGTTTTTATTAAACTATATTGGTGGTAATCCTCAAGGGTTCCAATACGAATATAACAATGACACTGCGTATTTCAAAAAGTCCATAAATGATACCAACAACTACAGCACTCAGCCGAGTGGTACGCGTCTGTATAACCAGTTTGCGGTACGTTACAACTTTAGAAACCCATACGCATTTGCCATTCCGGAAGTATCTGTACGTTCTTTAAATACATTCTATGATCAAAATACCATTGATCAATTAAACTCAAATAATCAGACTCAAGACAGCAAAAACAAATCAGTGGTTGTACCACAGTTTACTCTGGATACCGGGTTGACATTTGAGCGTGAAGGCAAGTATTTGCAAACCATTTCACCACGCCTGTTCTATGCATATGCACCATATGAAAATCAGGAAGGTTACCCGAACTTTGATACAGCTTCTGCATCAATCAGTTATGACCAGCTTTTCAACCCTTACCGTTTCTATGGACATGACCGTTTAGATGACAACAACTTCCTGTCTCTTGGGGTAAGTTATAGCCTATTTGACACCATCGGTTTGGAACGACTAAGAGCAAGTATTGGTCAAAGTTATTATTTTGAAGATCGCCGTGTTAGCTTGTCGAACAACCCAGACATTATTGATAGACAATCCAAAACTGGCCCCGTTATAAGCTTATCTAGTCAATTAAATCAAAATTTCACCATCAAAGCTGATTCTGCATGGATGTCCAATGGTACAAATGCCCAGCGTGACTTCCAGGTGTACTATGCCAATGAAAAAGGCAATCTATATAATTTAGGTTATTTTAACCGTAAATATATTCCAGACCGTCAAGAAACATATGATCAGGTGGTTGCATCGTTTATACAACCTGTTCGCAATAACTGGAATATTATCGGACATGCCCAGTATGATATTGAAAACAGTGTTTTTCGCGAATATTTACTTGGCGTAAACTACGAATCATGCTGTTGGGGTGTTTCTGTCTATGGTCGTTCATATTACAATGACCTAGATAATGTAAATGATTCTAATGTAAAACCAAAACGCGCCATCATGGCTGAATTTACTCTCAAAGGTTTAGGTGGTTTAAATAACAAACTTGCTTCAATGCTTGAAAACCGTATCTTAGGCTTTAATCCAACCAATCAAACTTGGACACAACGTTAATGAAGACGCAAATTTTAAAAAGTTTTTTTAAAGCGACAGCTTTGTCGCTCCTAATTTCTTCATCAATGCCTACTTTTGCACAACCAACTGATGAAATTATTGCAATCGTGGGAAGCAGTGCCATTTTAAGAAGTGATTTAGATCAAAGCGTAAATGAACTTAAACACGCATTAGCTGCACAAAAAAGAGAAGTTCCACCTGAGCAAATTCTAAAAATGCAGGCATTAGATCAACTGATCATTCGTGATGCTCAATTAGAGCAAGTTAAGCGCTATGGTGTAAAAGTTGATGAACAATCCTTAAACGAAGCTGTACTCAAAGTTGCTGAGCAATCTGGACATAAAAGTCTAGAATCCTTCCAGCAACAATTAGATGCCATGTCTCCAGGTACTTATGAATCTGTACGTGCACGTATTTCTGATGATTTGGCAATGCAGAAACTACGCCAGCAAATGGTAATGTCCCGAATTAAGATCAGTGATCAGGATGTTGAAAACTTTTTAAAATCACCACAAGGACAGGCAGCGGTTGGCAGTCAGGCACATCTCATACATTTACGTATTGGTGGTGAAGCTTCTGCTGAGGAGTTAAACAAGGTTGCTCAACAAGTTAGAGCAGCCTTAAAAGATAGTAATGATATTAGTGCCCTGTCAAAAAAATATTCAACGGATAAAATCAAAGTTGAAGGCGCCGACATGGGCATTCGCAGTTTTTCTGAAATTCCTGCAGAGCTTGCAGCTCGTGTAAGTAATATTAATGTTGGTCAAACCTCTGAACTTATCCCTGTAAAAGATGGAATCCATGTTCTAAAACTACTTGATCGCAAATCTAATGCTCAAAAAGCGATTGTTCACCAATATAATGTACGCCATATTCTTATTCAACCATCAGAAGTTGTAACACCTGAAATGGCAAAACAAATGATTGACAGTATTTATGCGCGCCTAGAAAAAGGTGAAGATTTTGCAACACTGGCATCAACATATTCCAATGATCCAGGTTCAGCTCGTGATGGTGGTAGTTTGGGCTGGGTAAGCCCTGGTACGATGGTTCCAGAGTTTGAAAACCAAATGAAAAACACGGCTGAAAATCAAATCAGTGCACCTTTTCAGACTCAGTTTGGTTGGCATATTCTGCAAGTCACTGGCTCTCGTGACCAAGACATGACCAAAGAAGTACAGAATCGTATGGCAAAACAGATTCTGGGTGAACGTCAATTTGATTCCGAACTCGATAGCTGGTTAAGAGAATTACGTGCAAGTACTTACGTTGATATTAAAGATAAATCTTTAGATCAAAAAGCACAGGAACAAGAAGCAAAGAATAAAGACAATTAAAGTCACTATCAATAAAAAGCCCTAATCAATAGGGCTTTTTATTGATAAAAATTTAATATTATTGTTATTTATATAATAAAACACATGATTGACAATTCACAGGTAACCACTACTTTGCATGAAACACAAAATTCAGAAAAATAATGATATTTTTTTACATCTCACAACTCATTTTCAGTGACTTTAGTACCCTCTACTTAAATGAAGCTAAAGTTCTAATATTTGTTACAGTAAAAACAAACACTACTTAATTATCCAAATAATCGAAAACCTAGCTCAAACGCCCAAAATCTCTCCCTGTCATAACAGAGCTATATCAAAGAACATATTTTAAAAAAGATAAGTAAAAAAAAGACGCCTAAAGGCGTCTTTTCAATATCAAGAATTAACGATTGTTTTCATCATCTTGAGAGTCTTCAAATTTAGTTTCGCCTTCAAAGCCACCTTGACCACCAAAGCCACCTTGACTACCAAAGCCACCTTGACCACCNAAGCCGCCTTGACCACCGAAGCCGCCACCTTGACCACCGAAGCCACCTTGACCACCGAAGCCGCCACCTTGACCACCGAAGCCACCTTGACCACCGAAGCCACCTTGACTACCACCAAAACCAGCTGCACCTTGTGCACCAGCAGGAGCGCCAGCAGGACGTGGGTTACGTGCAGGAACTACAGTAGAAATCGCATGCTTATAAACCATTTGGCTTACTGTATTTTTTAGCAAAACTACGTATTGGTCAAAAGATTCGATATGACCTTGTAATTTGATACCATTTACAAGAAAGATAGAAACTGGAATACGTTCTTTACGGAGAGAATTCAAGAACGGATCTTGTAAAGTTTGACCTTTAGACATTTTATAACTCCAAAAATTTTTTAAATCAGCGCAAAAAGCCACCTTTGTTTTTCAATTAAAATTTATAAAAAAGATGGTTACTGAATTTTGCTTTATCTATGCAAGTTTCGCAAGTCTTCATGTGCCTGCTTTGTAGTCAAATAAGTTTTAAAATGGTGTAATTCTTGCAAAGAACGTAACCAAGTGTATTGACGTTTTGCCAGTTGTCGTGTTGCAAATAAAGCTTTGTCCTCCATTTCGGTACGTTTTTTGTGACTGCTGTCACCATTATTTAAAAATTCTAAAGCTTGGCGATAACCAACACAGCGCATCGATGGTAAATTTTCATCGAGATCGTATTTTTTAATAAGAAGCTCCACTTCATTCAAAAAACCGATTTCCCACATTTTTTCTAGCCGAAGAGCTATACGTTTATGTAATTCTACACGGTCAGGCAATAAGGCATAATTATAAAAAGTGTAGCGATAAGGTAAGTTTTTAGGTTGTTCCAACTGTAATTGTGTAATCGGTTTGCCTGTAATTTTATAGACTTCCAAAGCACGAATAATTCGTTGCTTATCAGTAACTTTAAATTTCTCACCCGCCAATGGATCTACATGAACCAGCTCATCATAGACAGCTTGCCATCCTTCTTCAGAAGCTTTTGCTTCAATTTCACTACGTATGGCTTGATCTGCATTTGGTAAATTGTCAGACAAGCCTTCCAATAATGCCTTAAAATACAACATTGTACCACCTACAAGAATAGGTGTTTTACCTCTAGAATGGATATCATCAATAAGTCGGATTGCATCATCTACAAATTGGGCTGCGGAATAAACTTCCATTGGTGTAATCACATCAATCAAATGATGCGGATATTGTAGCTGTTCCTCTTTAGTCGGTTTGGCTGTGCCAATATCCATATCCCGATATACCAGAGCAGAATCAACTGATATCAGTTCATAATTACCCCGCTCATATAATTCACATGCTAAAGCTGTTTTACCGCTCGCTGTTGGTCCCATTAAATTAATGACAGGTAAATTATTGGACATCTAGGGTTACTCTCCGCGAGCAAAAAGTTTATCAAGTTGTGAAAGTGGGAATGCACGCCATGTTGGACGACCGTGGTTACATTGACTGGCAAACTCAGTTTGTTCCATTTGTCTGAGCAACGCATTCATTTCAGAAAGGCTAAGCATGCGGTGAGCACGAACAGCTCCATGACATGCCATACCAGCCAAAATCTGATCACGTTTTTGCTGTAAGGCACTTGCCTCATCATTTGGATCCAGATCATTTAAAAGCTCAGGAATCAGCTCTGCAAAATCCGCTTTTTGTAAAATTGCAGGAACACCACGTACAATCACCTGATCATCACCATATTGATCGATATCCAACCCCAAACGTTCTAACTGCGGCTTTAAATCATCAACACGCATCGCTTGCATACGGGTAATAGAAACCACCTTGGGAATTAAAAGCTGTTGAGAGGTCCAGAATTCAGGTTTATCCCACGCCAGTTTCATTTGCTCCAGTACTATTCGTTCATGGGCCGCATGCATATCAACAATGATCAAGCCTTCAGTATTTTGTGCGAGAATATAAATGCCATGTAACTGTGCCATCGCTATCCCGAGTGGATACTCATCAACTCTTTTTTCAGATTGTGGTATATGAGCCAAATCCTGTGCCGACTCCTGAACTTCCAAATCTGGATTAGGCTGCTCTCGTAAAGGTGCCAAATAAGTCTTTAATGCATTATTTAACTGAGCTGTTCCCTGATATGGAGTTTGGGGTTGATATCTGACTGATTGTGCCTGATTTGAGCTAAAATCGCTTAATATCGTATCTGTAGCAGATGTTTGATGCTCAGATACACTATCTGCTGATAAATCAGAAAACTGTGTTACAGGATCACGATGAAGTGGAAATTGTTCCTGATAACGTGGTTGTGTAACATACTGGGATAAATCCGGTGAGTCATCTTGCTTCATGGCAGAAGCGAGCTCAGCCGTTGCAGTTTGGAACTGGGCAAGTGTTTCTTTAGCAAAATGGCGTACAAACTCATGTATTTCACGCTGATTTAAAAAGCGGATTTCATGCTTGGTCGGATGGACATTCACATCAATATTTTCAGGATCAACTTCTAAAAATAATAAATATGCAGGATGTTGATGCCCATGCAAAATTCCATCGTACGCCATGCGCAAAGCATGTGAAATGGTCTTATCTTTAACGATACGCCCATTGACATATACATATTGTAAATCTGCCTGTGAACGGGCATCTGAAGGATGTCCCAACCAACCTGATAAACGCATACTGATGCTATCTGCATCGATCCAATACGCATTTTCAATAAATGAGCGTCCCAATAATTGCTGAACACGTTGATAACGTAATTCACCACTATCAGCCACTGGCAAATTTAAACGAATATTCTCGTTATGCTCTAGGACAAATCTGATATCAAAATGTGTTAAGGCTAATCGCCGAACAATTTCTTCTATATGACCAAATTCTGTTGTCGGTTTTTTTAAGAATTTACGACGTGCAGGAACATTAAAGAATAAATCCTGAACACGAATATGTGTTCCTCTTTGTGTCGCAACAGCTTGTATTTCCTGATGATCAAATGCTGTACCATTAACTTCAACCTGATACCCGATCCCATCTTCTGACTGGCTACTGGTTAAAGTTAAACGTGAAACTGCTGCAATCGACGCCAAAGCTTCACCACGAAAGCCCAAACTGACTATGGCTTGTAAATCTTCTGGAGTCTGAATTTTACTTGTAGCATGTCGCATAACAGCCAGTGCCAAATCCTCTGGATGGATTCCCCGACCATTATCAATGATCTCAATTAAGGTACTTCCCCCTTGAGAGACACGAATGATCAGTTCAGTTGCACCTGCATCTATTGAATTTTCCAGCAACTCTTTAACCACCGATGCTGGTCGCTCAATCACCTCTCCTGCTGCGATCTGGTTTGCCAAAGCAGGATCAAGTGTATGGATGCGGCGAGAACTCAAACGATCATCCTTCATATATTAGCCCTGTAAAGCTTTAAATAAAGATTCAGAATTTGTATTAATATTCACATGGCGCATTGTGTCATCAACTGCTTTTATAATTTCAATAATATGGTCTGCTTTTGGAATTTCGTCTCCACCTTTCGATGGCCATTCAAATAAAAATAAAGCATCTGGAATATCTAGATAGTCACGGATGCCCATTAATTCAAGTTCATAAGGATCATTTAAGCGATATAAATCGAAATGGAAAATCTCTTGCTGGGCTAGTTTGTATGGTTCAACCAAGGTATATGTAGGGCTTTTAACTGCACCTGTATGTCCGAGACTTTGTAAATAATAACGTGTTAACGTAGTCTTACCTGCCCCCAGATCACCTATCAGATAAATCACACCATGGGTAATATTTTCAGCCAATTTCTGTGCCAAATTTTGTGTATCTTCTTCGTTATTTAAATCTAACTGAAATGAATACTGCATATCACTCACAACGCACTGTTAACCAAGACTGCATGATAGCATTGCTAGCCTTTAAAGCCTATGTCACTTTGTTTCCCTTGAAACAGATGCTTAATATTTTGTCTAATTCGTATTCAATTATTTATTTTCATAACTTTCAGATTATCCATCAAGTATCCAATCTGATTCATAGATACCCGTCACCTCGTTATAACATGAATAAAAGTCTCACAAGTTGACATCAATTGCTCAGGCTCTTCAGAAATTCTTTCCATAACGGCTATACCTCGTACAAATGTCACAATCACATCTGCAGCATCCGATGGTTTTAAAGCAAGTGATACAGCTAATTCAGGTCTCGAAAGATGTAAGCAAAGGACTTCTTTAAGCTCCTGCATAAACGTTTTTATACTTTGTTGCACTGGCATACTTGTTAATTCAATCTCAATTAACATTTTTGTTGTCAAACATCCCTTTGATGGTGTTCCCATTGTCATATTGCTCAGAGCTGTTTTAAAAAACTTATGTAATACCTCTTGTAGATCACTGCCCTGCATAGCCTCAGTTACAGATTGAATAAAGTGCCTTGTATACAATGCATAAGCATGTAAAAACAACTCATCTTTACTGCCATATGCATTGTAAAGTGAACCACGCTGAACACCTGTCGCTCGTGCAATTTCAACCAATGAACTTGCTTGCCAACCATTTCTCCAGAACACATCTAAAACTACAGGCAGAATAATTTGCTCATCAAATTGACGGACTCCAGACAAATCTCAAACTCCTTTCTTGACACATATGTCAAATTTGACAATACTGTCAAACATGACTAAAAAATGTCTTTTAAAAACTGAAATAGATTACTAGCACCACCACAATAGCGGTCTCTTGCAAAAATCACAAATTCAAGTTTAGTTGCACACCTGGTTTTGATCTGGGTAACAAATTAAATCCTGATGATGTGCCAAATAAAAACAGGACAAAACATGAATAAAATTAAAAGGATATCTAATGAATAAAATAAACACCTACTGGACTGGTGTTATTTGCGGACTACTCGCAGCACTGATCTGGGCAGCCTTTCCAGTCATGACCAGATTTGGTGTAGCAAGGTCTAGTTTCGATGCTTGGGACATGACTTTTATACGCTTTATATTTTCAGGATTACTTTCAATTCCTTATTTACTCTATAGTCGAACTCGGCAACATAAAAAAATTCCTATGCATGGTATTGGTATGATGGTGTTTGGACTTGGGGCTCCCTATATGTTTATTATCGCATCTGGGCTAAAACTCGCACCTGTAGAACAATTTGCAGTCGTCACACCCGCAAGTATGATTGTCTTTTCCCTTTTTCTTGGTCTGATTTTTCTAAAAAATAAAATATATATAAATGAAATACTAGGTATATCTGTAATTGTATCTGGCGTAGTTTTAGTTGGTTATTATGCATCATCAGGTTCAAATATTTATTCATACCTATTATTTTTGATTGGTGGGATGATGTGGGCAATATACACCGTTTCCTCGCGTTATTATTGTGATTCTGCATTGTATGCCACAGCACTGGTTTCCTTGTTTTCCATGCTCTTGTTTGCACCAGTTTATTTAGCACTTAAAAGTTTTGAAATTTTTTCAGTCCCATTTAACATTCTTATCCCACAGTTAATTTATCAAGGATTACTGGTTTCAATCGTAGCATTGTTTTTTTATAGCAAATCCGTATTCCTTTTAGGATCTACAGCAGGATCAGTTTTTGCAGCCTTGGTTCCTGCACTTGCAACAATCATTTCAGCAATTTCACTTCATGAATTACCACATTTTTATTCAGTTATTGGTTTAATCATTATCACAATTGGAATGATATTAACTATTGTCAAATGGGAAAACTTATTTCCAAATAAAAAATAGTCATTTATCTAAATCATGGTTTCTCCAGCCTTGAATAAAGCGAATTTAATTTGCAAGAGCAAAAAATATGATTAAAAAACATACCAATTTAAAACAGAATAAAACTTAACTGATTCTTTGATCAGGCTACTCTAAAAAGTGACTAATCACGTGAGCCTGACGATGATGCCTTACCAATCCTTAATGAAAAAAAGTATCTATCTTGTTTTATTCACTATTATAACCTTTATAAGTGGCTATACATTAGCTGAAACAGTCGTTCCAAAGAGCTATGTATTTAAAGATGACGGTTCTATTCCCAATAACCATTTACCTGTCTTGATCTACCAACATGTATTTACACAAAAGGGCGATACTGGAGCAACATGGCTGGAAAAAACCTTTGCTCAAAACAACTGGACAAACTCATGGAGATGGACAATCTATCCATACCATCATTATCACAGCAATACCCATGAAGTTCTTGGGGTTTATGCAGGAAATGCAACAGTACAGCTTGGTGGAGAAAAAGGACAAAAGTTCAATATTAGTGCAGGTGACGTCATCATCTTACCAGCAGGTGTCGGTCACAAACTTTTAAAAAGCAGTAATGATTTTCATGTTGTAGGTGCATATCCAAATGGTCTGAGCCCTGATTTAATGCGCGGCTTGCCAAATGAACGTCCAGCAGCAGATCAACACATTAAAAAAGTTAGCATCCCTGCACAAGATCCACTTTATGGTTCAAATCATGGATTAACAAAAATCTGGAAATAAAGTTTGATTAATTAATAAAATAGCTACCCAAAGCACTATGATATTCAGGCTATTAACCCATAACATAGCAGTCAGGATTTTATTTTAGTTAAAATCCAGCAAGACTTTTACTTACATGAATATTGTGGTTAAAATTAATCTGTATTTATTGTTAATTTACCTATTTAATCATTTTTATCACAGCATGCTGTTCATCAATGCCTGAAATCTGATTTTAAACATGTAAGTTAAGTGAATAGAACCTCTATAGCGGTATTATTATAAGTGATTGATCCTTTACAGCCTGACTCCAAACCAAGCAATCAGAACTCTTTCATTCCACCAATGATTGATGGTGTATCAGCTAGCAAAGTTTACCTCCCCCAAACGCATAAGCCATATGAAACTATCTATCAATATCTATGTGAAAAATTCAGTCATATCCAGCCCATAGAATGGCAACAACGCTTTCAGGATGGGCTTATTTTCGATTTCAATGGAAGCAAACTTTCTCTTGATACTCAATACACGCCCAATATACACATTTATTATTACCGTTTTTTAGTTCATGAAATTCATGTTCCTTTCCATGAGAAAATCCTGTTTGAAAATGATGATTTATTAGTCGTAGATAAACCACATTTTTTAACCATGAGTCCAACTGGACAATATATACAAGAGACTTTACTTGTGCGCTTAAAAAAACAGACAGGGAATGAATATTTAACACCAATACATAGACTGGATAGAGAAACTGCAGGTGTTGTCTTATTTTCCAAAAAAGTCGAAAGTCGGGGACTGTATCAACAAATGTTTGCCAATCGCCTTGTACAGAAAAGCTATCATGCAATTGCTCCATTTAGAAAAGATTTAAAATTTCCTTTACAGTTGAGCTTAAAAATGGAAAAAGGGACACCTTTTTACACCATGCAAGTTCTTGATGGAACACCCAATAGTCAAACTGATATTGAAGTACTTGAGCATAACGATCAATGGGCAAAGTACAAATTGACACCACATACAGGCAAGCAACATCAACTAAGAGTTCACATGAATCATCTGAATATTCCAATAAAAAATGATCCTTTTTATCCAATCATCGACAGAAAAAAAGCCGATGATTTTACTCAACCCTTGCAGTTACTTGCCAAAGAAATTAGCTTTAAGGATCCGATAATTAAAGAGAATTTCTATTTCCATTCAAACTTGGTGTTGACGCTATAATTCCATTGTAATGACAAAATACAACTTTTTATCGTCAAAACATTGAAATTACATTTAGTTTCATTACAATAAACATTCAAACTTTAGGATGTTTGGTCTTTAATTCATGAGAAAAACAGAAGTTTATCAAGTCAGACTTGATTCACAAGAAAAAAAACAAGCCTTTGCCGTGTTCAAGCAGCTAGGGATTACCCCTGCTCAAGCCGTTCGTTTGTTTTTCAAGCAGGTTGTTTTAACCAAGTCAATTCCATTTGCAATTGAAAACCAGAATATCAACATGGAACAATTGTTAAAATTGAGAAAAATGAAGCAAGAACAGTTGAATATATCAGGCTCAGCAGACAGCCCTCTTCTGGATGATCATGAAGATATATTTGAAGAATTAGATGCCTTGCTTGGTGAAAGTGACAAAAGTTAACAGTGAAGCATTTATAAACAATCTTTTATAAGTAAATAGTGATTTTTTCGTTATGCTCTGTTGCTAGTATTAAAAAAACGCAAGGGGCTATCGATGATTGTAAAACGTGCTGAAATAAATGACTTAAATCAACTTGCTGTTTTATTTGATGAATATCGTCAATTTTATGGGGCTTCATCTAATTTAGATCAATCTTTAGAGTTTTTAAAACAACGTTTTGAAAATCAAGAAAGTGTATTTTTTATTCATGTGAAAGACGATGTTTTTACTGGTTTTGTATTGCTTTACAAAGGCTTTAATTCTGTCGCCTGTTCAACTTACTATATTCTCGATGATGTTTATGTAACGCCTGTTTTTAGAAGGCAAGGTTCAGCAAAACAACTCATTGATACCGCAATTTTATTTGCGCGTCACGATAATGCCTTACGTATCAGCTTAGAAACACAAAAAACCAATTATCAATCACATCAATTATATGAAAAAATGGGTTTTGTTAAAGATGATGAATTTCAGACATATCACTGTTTTCTAAAATAAGTTTATTCTTAGCTGCCTGAATTTGCTGTTCATTCAAATAAACCCACTGACCTTCAGGCAGATTTTGCAACACTAATTGACCTATTTTTTTACGATGCAGTTGTTCAACTTTATTACCTACAGCTGCAAGCATCCTTTTCACCTGATGATACACACCTTGATGTATGGTCATTTCCAGATGTATCTCTGACAGTTGCTTTATATCAGTGGCTACAAAAACCCCTTTTTCATTATGTAATTGTACGCCCTGTACCAATTGCTCAATTTGCACTGGATCAACAGGATCGGCCAAAAACATTTGATATACTTTAGGAACATGTTTACGCGGATGCGTTAATGCCTGCAAAAATTGACCATCGTCTGTGAGTAACAATAATCCGGAAGTATCTTGATCCAGACGCCCCACACATTGCAGCCCTCTTTGTATGAGGGGCTCATCAAATAACTCAAAAACACTTAAATGATGAGTTGCTTGATGTGAACATTCATAACCTCTTGGTTTATTCAAAGCAATATAGACTTTTTCCCGATAGCGATATTCCTCGCCATACACAGTAAAATGTAAGTCATTTAAATTTAGTGGAGTTTTCGGATTGGTTACAGTCTCTTGATTTATACGGACAGCCCCACTTTCGACCAAATACTGACAATGTTTCTTGGAACCAAAGCCCTGTGATTGCAGTAATTTAATCAGCAGCATATACATAAACCTAAGAGAATAATTTCAATATTGTAACACTGAAAAAAACAATGAATGAAAAAGCATACTTGTTAAATATGAAAATAAATCCCGTTTTCATGTAAAATAGATAGTGGCTCTTTCCCCAAATTGCCATCCCTGCCGATATTACCTCAACTCAATTAATTATTATGACCTTTTCTAGTCTAGACCTAAATCTGATCGTACTTCTGATATTACTCGCATGCGGAATATTTAGCCATAATACAGCTGTAACCATTGCTGCGGGAATATTGATTGTATTTCGTGTTACTCCGCTCAGTGAATATTTCCCAATCCTACAAAATCATGGCTTAAACATTGGTATCATTATCCTAACGATTGGTGTACTTACCCCAATTGCAAGTGGGAAAATACCAGGTGATGCTATTTTAAAATCATTCATGAGCTGGAAATCGATTCTCGCAATTATGGTTGGATTGTTAGTTGCATGGCTAGGTGGCAGAGGTGTTAAGCTTATGAGTTCCCAGCCTAATGTTGTTGCAGGTTTGTTAATAGGAACTGTAGCAGGTGTTGCCCTTCTCAGAGGAGTTCCTGTTGGTCCGTTAATTGCGGCAGGAATTCTTTCATTATTAATAGGAAGCAAGTAGCAATCACAGATTATAGGATTTGTGCTTACGCTTGATCTGGTACATTTTATGATCTGCAAATGTCAATAAACTTTCGGCATTTTCAGCATCATCTGGATAAACAGCCAAACCTATACTTGCACCTAGCTTTAATGGTTGTCCATCAAAAATAAAAGGTGTACTGCAATTTTCTAAAATACGTCTTAATACAGTTTCAGCACTTTCTCTGCTTTGTGCAGAATTGAGTATAACCGCGAACTCATCACCACCAATTCGTGCCACCAAATCATCCTGGTTGACACTATCAGTAATTCGTTTTGCAATTTCTTTTAAGGCTGCATCACCAAAACGATGCCCTAGTAAATCATTAATTGCTTTTAACTCATCCATATCCATTAACAGGATACTCAAAGTTTGTTGGTTTTGTTTGGCTTTTAAAATTTTCTGCCGTAAACAATCCAGATACATGGAACGATTAGCTAAATTGGTTAAATGATCGCGTGTGGCAAGATTATAAAGCTCTTGTACACCATACTTTGATGAATGGTAAAGAACTGCTGCAACATGATCTGCAATCAGTGATAAAATTTTAAAATCCCGCTCACCAAATGCATCAATCTGTTTAGAAAATATTTTTAAAACACCGATCGCCTCACCAATGTGTAGTAATGGGACAATTGCCATTGAACGTATACCAACTTTACGGCACACCTCACGATCGACCCGTTCATCAGTTTCAATGTCTTTACAATATTGAATGGTATTTTCCTGAATACTTAAACCCGAAAGGCTTGCCGACCTTTTTAATCTAAGTCCATGCAAACTCGGATTATTACCAGTAATCATTGTATAGACTGTATCATCACCATCTATTAATTCTATTGCTACCCCTTCAGCATTGGTCATTTTCAATGTTTCATCAGTAACCAGACGCATCACTGCTTCTATATCCAGACCAATTTTTACAATATTTGTTTGAAGTTGAATAATGCTTAATAACTGCTTTTGAGTGAGCAACTTTATATATGGCATGATCATCCTTACGAGAATTTTAAGCCTAAACTTGTTTATTCTTAAATAACAGAACATTCTCGATAACCCTTATACATCCTATGCAAGATGTATATAAAGCATTCAAACAATAATCTGTGGCTATAGAAATTATAACCCAAATTTATACAAGTTTATTAATATAATTCAAATACATATTTAAATCTCTTCATAAGAAACAACCATTAAATAAAATTAATTAATCGTTATAATATTGAATCCTTTTTTGTGAAAATTTATCTAGTTGTTTTAAAAAACCTTCAAAATAACTCTTCTCTTTTTCATCAATCCGATAACCTGCATATAATGTACGTCTTAATCCTTTAGGCGATACACAATCTAATCGTCTGGAAGTTACCCAGCCCTTTTGTTCATATTCATTCACAACCCAATCTGGTAAAGCAGCAACACCTCTCCCACTGGCAACAAGTTGAATTAACATCTGGGTTAAATCTGTAGTCCTGATCTGTTTCGGTTGAATATTTGCAGGAATAAATAATTTAGACATGATATCCAGACGGTGCTTGTCCACGGGATAAGTAATTAGTGTCTCTTCTGCCAACTCCTGTACAGTAATGCCCGGCACTCTTACCAACGGGTGAGTATTTGACAGAACCAGACGTGATTCATACTCAAATATCGGAAAATACTCAATCCCCTTTAATGCAATCGGATCTGCTGTAATCAATAAATCAAATTCCGCATTTTGTAATAACTCATGCGGATTTGATTCAAAACCTGATGCAAAGTCCAAATCAACATCCGGATATTGCTGGCGATATTGATTCAACAAAGGCATAAGCCAATCAAAGCAACTATGACATTCCGATGAAAATATTATCCGCCCAGTCTGCCCATGAATAATGCGGGTAATATCAGACTGGGTGATCTGGATTTGTGGCAAGATATCATCTGCCAGCTTCAATAAACGTTGCCCGACATTCGAGAAAGATACAGGCCGACTACGGCGATTCACAACTTCAACACCATACCAGTGATCGAGTTCTTTAAGCTGGTGAGAAATCGCCGATGGCGTTAAACATAAATCATTTGCAGCAGCAACCAATGACCCGTGTTCGCGTAGTGCGATTAATGTCTTTAAATGTCGAACTTCAAGCATGAGCAAGGATCCAGCAAAGCATTGCTTTGCCCGAGCGCTAGATGAGAAGCTATGCTTCGAATGGCTGAATCGGACAAAACATAAATTTTAAAAATTAACTTTTAATCGAAAAGTTGAGCCAACAACACATCCCTTTGCCCGAACACAAGACGAGAAGCTATGCTTCGAATGATGGAATCGGACAAAACATTATCCATTTAAGTTTTAAAATGCACTAAATATATAAAAACATCTCAGCATCGTTTTATGG
>NZ_OOGT01000351.1 GCF_900323515.1 Acinetobacter stercoris
GGTAAAAATGGGGATTTTTGAGGGTGTTTTTCCTTGTATTTATTATTAAGGGATAACTTCGATTTTGAAAATGTGGTTGTATGCCTTGTGGGGCGTGACTTTGAGTGGTATTTGACAGAACAATAAAAAAGCCCGTATAGTTTGGACATCTGACCTTCCTAACTAACCGAGCTTTTCTATGTCCCAATCTTGCCATGATTCCGACCTTGGAATCAATTTTTTAACAGAAATTTCACCTCATGAAGTTTCTTGGGATGAACATCGTTCTGATGCTGAGTCCGTTAAAATTCTCTATAACTACTCCGTTGAACTTTCAAAATATGCAGACCGAATTAACGGTTGTTCAGGCATTTTGAAATTTGGAGTTAATCCCGATCAGGGAAAATTGGTTCTCAAGCAAGCATTTTTTTGCCGTGTCCGCCATTGCCCTGTGTGTCAGTGGCGCAGATCTCTACTCTGGAGGGCGGTTATGTTTCAGCAATTGCCAAATATTCAGGAACGCTTTCCTACCCATCGTTGGGTATTTCTAACCCTGACTGTGAAAAACCCACCTGTTACCGAATTGCGTGACACCTTGAAGCACATGAATGATTCATGGAAGCGACTGATTGAAACCAAGCGGTTTAAATCAGGGGTAGCAGGTTTTTTAAGAACAACGGAAGTGACCAGGGGGAATGATGGCGACATGATGGCACATCCGCATTTCCATGCTTTGCTGTTGGTTAAACCCCAATATTTCCAAGGTAAGTATTATATAAAACAAGCCGATTGGGTCGAAATGTGGGCGAAAGCCTTGAGAGCTGACTACTTGCCATCGGTGAACGTGAAAGCCGTAAAAGCCACTTTAGACGAAAAAGGGCGCAAGCAACTCGATAAGGCAATCTGTGAAACGCTCAAATACAGCGTAAAACCCTCTGATTTGGCTTTAGAGCGCGATAAGGGGGCTTGGCTCCATGAGATGACCAAACAAGTCCATAAGATGCGTTTTATCGCAACAGGAGGCGTTTTAAAGGGGATTCTCAAGCCTGAAGATGAAATCACTACGGAAGAAATGATTTCTTCCTCTGAGGAGGTACAGGACGTTGGAGAGGGTCGAGTAGCATTCCAATTCAAACCTGAATACCGCAAATACGTTTATGCGCCAAAATATAACGAGTATGCAGACTAATCTTTTCCCCGAAGGGCGCACTTACCCAAACTAAAAGTTAGGAGTGCGTTCCCTCAAAATTTTTGAGGGCGCGCTTAGTTGTTTCTCCCTTCGGGAAGAAACCGCGTAAGGGGTTCGACCCCTTAACCCCATAAACACCAAAAAAGAAAAATTAAAAATTTTCCCTTTTCGGTGTTTCGCACCCATTGGATTTCTCCAATGGTAAAGTGCGCCCTTCATGTTATTTCGGGAAAAGCCGAACGAGTGTCTACGAGTGACGACTCCACCATAAAAATTCCAAAACCTTCCCTCCCTGATTACAAGCTCCCATAAAAATCCTAAGCGGGAAAAACCGAGCAAAGCGACGACCCGATTTTTGTTTCTCGAATGAGAAACGCGTAAGCGTGCATTACTGAAAAATCATCACGAATTTGCTAGGGGTGAAAAATCAAAAAAAGGCATCTGAAAAGGGGGTAAAAATGGGGATTTTTGAGGGTGTTTTTCCTTGTATTTATTATTAAGGGATAACTTCGATTTTGAAAATGTGGTTGTATGCCTTGTGGGGCGTGACTTTGAGTGGTATTTGACAGAACAATAAAAAAGCCCGTATAGTTTGGACATCTGACCTTCCTAACTAACCGAGCTTTTCTATGTCCCAATCTTGCCATGATTCCGACCTTGGAATCAATTTTTTAACAGAAATTTCACCTCATGAAGTTTCTTGGGATGAACATCGTTCTGATGCTGAGTCCGTTAAAATTCTCTATAACT
>NZ_OOGT01000050.1 GCF_900323515.1 Acinetobacter stercoris
TTATAAAATAGTGCACTGGATTAATTTAATCGATTTTAGAAGCCAAAAGTAAATATACAAATAAACAGTTACACTTACTTTATTTAATAATAGTAGTCATTTCATATGAGTCTTAATATTTTTCATTGATAAAATAAAAATCTATTGAATATATTATAAGAACAACAGAACAATCATTGTTTAAAATATTTTATAAGTTCTTTAATAAAAAAAGCTGCCTAATTTAGACAGCTTTTCTATCGATGATTACTTCAACCTTAAGCGCTTGCTTCTTTTGCTTTAGACATTGTAAGTGCCAGATCTTCGATCATATCTTCCTGACCACCAACTGTGCCACGACGTCCAAGCTCAAGTAAAATTTCACGAGCTGAAACACCATATTTTGCTTCAGCACGCTTAGCAAACAACAGGAATGATGAATATACACCTGCATAACCCAATGTTGCTGCATCACGGTCTGCACGAATTGGCTGATGCATCATCGGAATCACTAGTTCTTCCGCAACATCTTGAACTTTAAACAAATCTACGCCTGTTTCCATGCCCATACGATTAGCAACAGCAACAAAAAGTTCAAGTGGAGTATTACCCGCACCTGCACCAAGACCTGCAGATGCCAGGTCAACACGAATTGCACCAGCATCAACAGCAGCAACTGTATTTGCAACCCCCATACCTAAGTTATGGTGACCATGGAAACCCAGTTCAATTTCAGCCGGTAAATTTGCACGCAAAATACCCACACGGTCAGTTACATCTTGCGGAAGCATATAACCCGCCGAGTCGGTTACATAAATACAGTTTGCACCGTATGACACCATTTTATTTGCTTCTTCGAGTAATTTTTCAGGAGAAGCCATGTGTGCCATCATCAGGAAGCCTACAGTATCCATGCCGAGTTTACGAGCAGCAGTAATATGCTGTTCAGAAACATCCGCTTCTGTAGAATGAGTTGCAACACGAATGGTTGAAACACCTACATCATGTGCCATTTTCAAGTGGTCAACTGTACCAATACCAGGAAGTAAAAGTGCAGATACTTTTGCTTGTTTCAGATTTGGAATAACAGCTTTTAGATATTCTTCATCAGTTGCAGCGGCAAAACCATAGTTAACAGAGTTCCCACCAAGTCCATCACCATGAGTGACTTCAATCAAAGGTACACCTGCTTCATCGAGTGCAGTTGAAATTGCAACCATTTGCTCGATAGACGTTTGATGGCGCATTGGGTGCATACCATCACGTAAAGTCATATCGTGAATAATAACCTTAGACATGCTGGATACTCCTTAAGCTTCTGCTGTTGCTAAAACGCGTTCTGCGAACATTTCTGCAGTACGTGCAGCTGCTGCAGTCATAATGTCGAGATTACCTGCATATTTAGGCAAATAATCCCCTAAGCCTTCAACTTCCAAGAAGATAGATACACGATTACCATCAAAAACAGGACCATTTACAAGTTTGTAACCAGGTACATATTTTTGAACTTGTTCAATCATGGCATGTACAGATTCTGTGATCTTCGCCTGATCTGGCTCACCTTCCACCAAACAATGCACCGTGTCGCGCATCATGAGAGGTGGTTCAGCAGGATTGATAATGATGATCGCTTTACCTTGTTTCGCACCACCTACTTTTTCAATTGCGCCAGCTGTTGTACGAGTAAATTCATCAATATTCTTACGCGTACCAGGACCTACAGATTTTGTAGATACCGTTGCAATAATTTCACCATAATTGACAGGTTGAACACGTGAAATCGCAGCAACCATAGGAATCGTTGCCTGACCACCACATGTCACCATATTTACGTTTGGCAGTTCACCTTGCTCCAATAATGCTTCCAGGTTAACCGGTGGTACACAAAATGGACCAACTGCTGCAGGTGTCAAGTCAATCATCTGTACGCCAAGCTCATTCAACTTACGGCTATTTTCAGCATGTACATAAGCTGAAGTTGCATCAAATGCAATTTTGATATCATCTTCTAAAACATGAGGAACCAAACCATCAACGCCTTCGCTAGTGGTCTTAAGGCCCATTTTTGCAGCACGAGCCAAACCTTCTGAAGTCGGGTCAATCCCAACCATCCATACAGGTTCTAACACTTCACTGCGTTGTAATTTATATAGCAAATCTGTACCGATATTACCCGGACCAATCAATGCACATTTAATCTTTTTCATTAAAGTACTCTCTTTAAAATTCCGTTTTTATTCAGCAGCAAAAGCAGCGACAACCGATCCAAAGCCTTCAATCTCGACTGTGAATTCATCACCCGCATTCGCAACCACCATTGGACCTAATGCACCAGTTAAAATAATGTCTCCTGCCAAAAGAGGACGACCACGGCGCACCATTTCATCGGCTAGCCAAACCGCTGCATTGAGCGGATTTGAAAGACAAGCTTTACCTACACCTTGTGACACCACTTGACCTGCACGGGTCATGGTCATTTTGCAATTTACAAGATCAAGATTTTCAAGTTTTACTGGACGCGAACCGAGTACATAAGCGGCTGAAGATGCATTATCAGCAACGGTATCAACTATAGTGATTTTCCAGTTTTCAATACGGCTATCGACCACTTCTACTGCAGGAAGCGCATAGTCTGTCGCACTGATAATATCTGCATAAGTATGCTTTTCTTTAGTAAGATCCTGCTTGATAACTAAAGCAATCTCGGCTTCAACTTTTGGCTGAATTAAAAGACCTGCAGGAATGGCTTCACCATCACCATAAGCCATATCTGCATATAGCATTCCAAAGTCTGGTTGATCGACACCCAGCTGTGTCTGAACAGCTTTTGAGGTTAAGCCAATCTTGCGACCAACCAAACGGCGTCCTTCATTTAGCGCGCGCTTTGTATTTTCTTCTTGAACGGTATAAGCGGTATCTACGTCAGCACCCTCTCCACCAAGTTGTGGACGAATTGGTGCTATCGCAGTTTTTGATAATTCAGCATCACGCAGCGCTTTGGCTACTGATTCAATAACAGCAGAATTCGACATCAATGTTTCCTTAAACTGCAGAATAATGGACTTAACTCATCTCAAGCGATGGCGTTGTGATTGAGTGAAGTATGAAGAAAATACGATCAGATCAATCCTTACAGCACGTGTGCTGCATCTGACCATCTATAGAAAACTTGTATATAAATGAGCACATTTAGAATCGATAAATTGTTATTTTTATGCCAATACTTATTTTATTTTTTACAATAGTTAGAACCTATAAATCTTTACTTACAATTCACAACACAGAAACAAATCTTTAAAATCAATAAGAAAGATGAGTAAAAAACTCAGATTTCAAAAAACTACATTTAGCTTATTATTTTATCTACGACTAAAAGCTAATAATTCACCATTTCCAAAAATGAAAAATCACCTGACTTCTCATTCAAACAGGTGATTTAGCTTACAACTTTAAAACAGTTAATTGGCGAAAATAGCCTGACTTTTTTTAAGGCTTTCCCGTTGTTTTATTATCTTAACATATCGATCAATCGCTGGGTGGCTTTGTAACTCACCCATTTTCAATTGCCAGAGGAGCATTGAACCGAGAAAAACATCTGCCGCGGTAAACTGCTGACCGCAGAGATATGGTTCTGCCTGTTCCAAACCTTGAATTAGGGCAGCATATGTATCATCAAAATTGCCATAACCAACAAACATTTTTTGTTCATCACTTACATGTACCTTTAAAAACTTATTGGTATTTGCGGCATCCAAAGAACCAGCAGCAAAAAATAACCAGCGAAAATATAAACCTCGTTTCGGATCATCAAGTGCAGGAGCAAGCCCACGATCTAGAAATTTATCTGCCAAATAGGCGCAAATTGCAGCCATTTCAAAGATAACAACATCACCATCAACCAATGTTGGCACTTTACCAAATGGATTCATCTTCAAATAGCTTTCTGATTTCATTTCAGTATTAAATGCGACTTCAATTTTTTCATATTCAACATCTAATTCCGTAAATAACCATTCAACAACAACACCACGAGATTGAGTATTGGTATATAACTTTAAGCCCATCTTGAAATCCTCTGTTTTTGTTCTGATTTCAAGATAAATCAAGCTTGTGTCAGTTTTTGTCAGGAGTGATTGGCTTTTTTTTGTATTTCCTGTTGCCACCATTGCTGAAAAAGATGTCTTTTAAATTGAGGATATCTTTCTTCAAATAAAGTAATTTTTTGAATACGATCCAGACGGAAGTTTCTAAAATCTTCCCTTAACTCACACCATGCAGCGAGCAAAATTTTGTCATTAAAATAGCCTAGCGCAAATGGCCACAATCTACGAACGGAAAGTTTCCCTCTTTCATCTAAGTACTGAATTTCAATCTTTACTTCATGGCGTATGGATAATCTAACTTGCTCAACCGTTTTTTCATCAGTTGCGATCCATTGATGGATTGAATGTAAAGTTGTCGCATCTAAAAGCTCTTGTTTACTTTTAGGTATTACAGCATTCAGCTTTGCTAAAACGGAATGTGCTGCTTGTTTCAGCTCCGTATCAGGAATACGTTTCAACCAGTTCAATGCAAGAAATACCGCCTCAACTTCTGTATCATTCAAACTGATTGGTGGTAATAAAAAGTCTTCTTTGAGTACAAAGCCAAGTCCAGCTGAACCTTCGATATTTACGCCTTGTGCTCTTAAACACTCGATATCCCGATAGATACTGCGAACACTGATATTTAAATGTTCTGCCAGTTTTTGTGCAGTTGCTGGATGATGATATTCACGTAAAAGCTGTAATAAGTTTAAAAGGCGAATCGATCGGCTCATGACCAAGCCTCTGATTATGTTAGGGACAATATCGGCTATACTTTCCCATATTTTACCGGATTAAGCGACATCCGAAGCCTGCACTTGATGATTTAAAAACTGGTGCAAATCACCTACATCATGGGCAATAGTCAAAGGTTGATATTTATTAAGAACATCAACACTATGTACTCCATAACTGACTCCGACTCTTGGCATGGTAATATTTCGCGCCATTTCCAGGTCATAAGATGTATCACCCACCATAATTGCATTCTCGGCTTTAATCCCTGTGTATTGCAAAATCTCGGCTAGCATCAATGGATCTGGTTTAGAACGTGTTTCACTAGCAGCACGTGTTACATCAAACAATTCAACACTACCTGTCTGATTGAGTACACGATCTAATCCACGACGGCTTTTACCTGTCGCAACCGCTAATTTTATATTCTGGTTTTTTAAATCTGCTAAAAGTTCGGAAACCCCATCAAACCACACATCTGTTTTAGAATTGGCAACATAATGATCTCCATAGCTTTTCAATATCTCTGTATGCAAATCAGGCACTTTTGGAAACAATATTTTTGCAACTTCTGGTAGCCCTAAACCAATAATACTTTTCGCAGCATCATTGCTTAATGGCTGATCAAATTCTTTTGCAGCGAACATCAAACTATCGACGATTTGACCTACAGAATCAAAAAGTGTTCCATCCCAGTCAAAGATAATCAGTTCTACAGGTTTAGTCATAAGAGATTTTCAGCTTAGTTTGGAAGGTAATGAGGTTAAATTAAACTTGATGAAAGGGAAATCTAGCACAAAAATGTGACAGATTGCATATTTTAGATTAGGTCAAAAGCCAATCTCGTCTCCCCCTTTCTTAAAAAGAGGGAACACTACAAACTTAATGATGATTAATTTCAAAACACTTCTCTCTAATTCAAATAGGTGAGAAATACTGCTATGCAAAGAAGAGTTTATAAAATGCTTTAAATATCCAGATTAAAATACATTCACAAGCATTCTATTCCAGCTATTTTGAAAGTGCCCTTAACTGCGCAACCAAACCCTGCATATCCTCAGGTAAAGGTGCTTCAATTACTGGATAACCTGGAATCTCCAAACGCATCGCATGTAAACATAAACGACGTGCTTCAGGTCCCTTATATTCCGTTTGATGACCATATTTATCATCCCCTACCAAAGGATGACCAATACTTAATCCGTGAACACGAATCTGATGGGTACGGCCAGAAAGAGGAGAAGCATGTACCAATGTCGCATGACGATAACGCTCAACGACCAACCATTTTGTCTTGGACTCTTTACCTTCTTTTGACACACGCACACGACGTTCGCCATTTGCAAGTTCATAACGTAATAATGGCTGATCGATCAGTTGTGAATCCAGACTCACCTGCCCTTTTACAATCGCTGCATAGGTTTTCTGGATTTTATGTTCACGCAATAAATCTTGTAATAGTTTCAATGTACTACGTTTTTTACTAATCATCACTAAACCAGAAGTATCTCGGTCAATTCGATGGATTAATTCCAGGTATTTCTTACCAGTAGCTGCTCGAAGTGCCTCGATCAAGCCATATGCCACACCACTGCCACCATGAACAGCAATACCCGAAGGTTTATTTACAACGATTAAACCCTCATCTTCATATACCACACGACTAAGCAGACTTTGTGCAACTTTATCTGAAACAGGTACAGCGGTTTCATCTTTGGTCTCAAAACGAATAGGCGCAACACGAACCTGATCACCTATCGCAAGTTTGGTTTCAGCTTTAATGCGCTTTTTGTTTACCCGGACTTGCCCTTCTCGAATAAGACGATAAATCCGGCTTTTAGGTACTCCCTTTAAGCGGCTAAATAGAAAATTATCAATTCGCTGACCAGCTTGATGCTCATCCACCTCGAACCAAGTTACACTTTGCCATTCTTGTGTAGAATTCATACAGATAAAAAGATCCTAAAAAATACTAAATTCGATTAAAAACTGATCACTTAGACTATGCTTTTCACAATAAACATAAGCTTGACCCATAGGCAGATGATGTAAGGTTTGCTATAGTCAGCGCACGGATACCATCAAAATCGAGCAAATCATTTCGCCAGTTCAAAATTATTTGAAACTTCTCGCTAATTTTTTTGCAAAATCACACGAGATTGAAAAGGTCCCAAAAGAATTACGCCGACACCGAAGGCTTTATTATATCGGTAAAAAGACAAACTGTTGCGTTTAATTGTGCTTTGCACATAAATCAGTTTGTTTAAACAAATATGTCGCCAACCCAAATGTTGGTTTTTAAACGTAAACTGATACACATCAGACTTATCGCGACCAAGGGTATTTCAGGACGAAGTGTTTGAGGCATTGGAACTGCACGATTTGTAAAGATACGACGATAATTCCGTATCAAGACACTCAATCAATATAGATGAGTGATCTTCGAGCAACATGCAGTGAAAGTTATCATCCAATGCACCGCTTTACGTTTCAGTGAAAAGACCTAGGTACTTTGATCGTTTAAAGATTAAAGCAATATTGGCAGCATCAGTACGGATATCAGCCCCGTGACGTGACACATTGACGGGTATAGAAACTCAAAATCCAAATATTTATCTGGATTTTGCAGATTGATTGAGCTTATTCGATGTTCGCTACCCAGTTTTGCGATCTGTTGGTGTGGATCACTATTAGGTGTTACACCCATGAAACGTATGTTGATTAATGCAACGCATGCTGAAGAAGTTCGCGTTGCACTTATCACTGGACATCGTCTTTACGACTTTGACTTAGAAAACCGCACTCGCGAACAAAAAAAAGCAAACATCTATAAGGGTCATGTGACTCGCGTAGAGCCTTCATTAGAAGCTGTATTTGTAGAATATGGTGCACAGCGTCAAGGTTTCTTGTCGATGCGTGAAATTGCCAATTCTTATTACCAAGCAGATCCTCGTCAAACTTCAAATATTCGTGAATTGATCACCGAAGGTACCGAACTTTTAGTTCAAGTTGAAAAAGAAGAACGCGGTAATAAAGGCGCTGCCCTTTCTACTTTCATTTCTCTTGCTGGCCGTTATTTAGTTTTAATGCCAAACAATCCGAAAGGTGGTGGTATTAGCCGTCAAATTTCTGGTTCAGTCCGTGAAGAACTTAAAGAAATGCTGGCATCACTCAATGTCCCTCGTGGTATGAGTGTAATTGTACGTACAGCAGGCATTGGTCGTAGTCAGGAAGAATTGCAACTTGACTTACAACATTTATTAGACCTTTGGACGCAAATCCAAAGCACAGCGAACTCTGGCCCATCTCCAATGCTTGTGCATCAGGAAGCTGGTGTAGTAACACGTGCTATCCGTGACTACCTACGTGACGATGTTGCTGAAATTCTGATTGATAATGAACAGGCCTATAACGAAGCTTATAACTTTGTTAAAGCGGTTATGCCACGTCAGATCGACAAATTAAAAACCTATACTATTAATGAGCCTTTATTTGCTCACTTCGGTATTGAAAGTCAAATTCAGACTGCCTATGAACGTGAGGTTAAACTTCCTTCTGGTGGTTCTATTGTTATTGATCAGACAGAAGCCTTAGTATCTATTGATATTAACTCTGCAAAATCAACTCGTGGTCATGATGTAGAAGAAACTGCTCTCAGCACAAACCTTGAAGCAGCAGAAGAAATTGCTCGCCAGTTACGTTTACGTGATATCGGCGGTTTAGTGGTTATCGATTTTATTGACATGACCAAAGATCGTAACCAACGTATGGTTGAAGCAAAGCTCCGTGAAGCCACTCAAAGTGACCGTGCCCGTATCCAGTTTGGTCAGTTGTCTCGCTTCGGCTTGATGGAAATGAGCCGTCAACGCCTTCGCCCATCACTTGAAGAAGCAACAGGTTATGTTTGCCCTCGCTGTCATGGTACAGGTATGGTACGTGACCTTCGATCCCTTTCACTCTCAATCATGCGTAAGGTTGAAGAGATCGCCCTTCGTGAACGTCATGGTGAAGTTCAGGTTGAAGTTCCTGTTGAAATCGCAGCATTCCTATTGAATGAAAAGCGTCACAGCCTTGTTTATCTTGAACAAACCTCAAATGTACGTGTAACTGTATTACCGCACCCGCATTTAGAAACACCACACTACGAAATTTCTTATAATCCTGAAGGCTTTGGCCCAACAAGTTATGAACGTACAGAAGCAACTCGTTCTAGCGAAAAAGAATTAGGCTATGAATCTTCAGAATGGCATTTAGAAGAAGAGCAGCATACTCATCAAGCTGCTGCAATAACTCAAAATGACAGAAATGGTCATAAGAAAAAACCATTTAATCAGGCACAGCAAGTTCAATCTTCTGCACCACAGCAAGCTCAAGCAGTTAAATCTGCAAGTCCATGCGCATGGTTAGAAAATTTATTTGTTCAAAAACAGGCACACACTGTCGATCAGTCCCGTACAGCCAACAATGCTGCAGCCGCGATTGAACAAATGGTTAACGGTGGCGCTATTAGTCGTGGGCAATTCGGTCAAGTAACAACTGCTCCTGTAGCAAGTGATACATACACGGCTGATACAAATGCTTATTTGAGCCAGACTCCTGCGAAGCAAGAGCGTGATTACAATGAAAAACACGCTGAAAAAGAAGAGCGTAATCCACGTAATAACAACAAGCAAAAGCGAAACAACAATAACAAGCAAAAAGAACAACGTGAACAGTCACAGGATCAGTCAAATCAAGTGATTGAAGAAGTTGTTCAGATGACGCGTCAGGAGCAACGTCAAGAACAGCGTGAGCAAAAACGTCAGCAAAAACAACGTCAGCAACAAGAGCAACACACCGACGTACAAGCTGAACAATCTGTTCCGCGTCGTGATCGTAACAACAATCAACGTCCGCAACGACCAAACCGTCAACGTGACCAAAATGTTCTAAATGAACAAAACAGTCCTACAACTGCTCCTGTAGTCGTTGATCAGGCACAGGTAAAAGTTGATGTTATTGATGCTCCTCGCCACGAAGTGATGACTACAGCATTAGTCATAAATGTTGATCAAGCACAAAGTGAGATTGTTGCACTTAACACTCAACAACCAGCTCAAGCAGAAACAACTGCTGCGACTGTTGATGCTCCAGTAGTAAATACTGAAACACAACTCGAGAAAGCCCAAGTTGCTGAACAACAAACACCTGTTGTTGAAAATGGCAATACTGCACCACAGCAACCTGCGAAACGTGCTAGCAATGATCCTCGTCAACGTCGTCGTGAACAACGTCAGGCTCAAAAAGCTAAAATCGAAACACCAAAATTGAGTCCATCTCAAATTCCGACTCTCGGAGCTTATACTATTGGCAGCCTGATCCGCCATGTATATGGTGAAGATTGCTCTGTACTAATTGAACAATTCGGGCTCATCCCAACGTTCAACCGTGCGTTGCAAAAATTCACTGAGGAATACTCAGCAAGTGTAAGTGTAGAAACACCTGAAACAGCTGTGGAGAAAAAACCTGTTACTCGTGATGTTGAGGTGAAAAAGGCAGAACCAGAAGCAGAACCTGTTCCTGAATTGCCACTTACCCCACCGAAACCAGTTTCGGAAAATCGGGTAGCTAATGACCCACGTGAGCGCCGCCGTTTGGCAAAACTTGCTGCTGAACAAGCTTTAGAGCAAGCAAAACAGTCACATGTTGAAGCTGAGCAAAAAGCAACAGAAGTAGAAGCTGTTACTACTGAACTAGAAGCTGAAAAAACAGTATCATCAGAAACAGCAGTAGACGTTGCAAAAGATGCTACTCCTTCGGAAACAGAACAAGTAGAAGTACCTACGGAAACTGCTCCAGAGGGAGACACGCAAGCTCAGGAAACTGCTCCAGAAGAATCAGACAAGCAAGTTGTAGTGGCTCAAGAAGCCGAGCCTCAGCAAGCACTTGAGCTGGAAGCTGAAACAGTTACGCCTAAAGCAACTAAAAAAGCTGAGTCAACAAAAGCCAAAGCAGAAAGTGACAAACCTGTTCGCCCGCGTCGTCCGCGTGGACGTCCACCTAAAAAGGCGACTCCTGCTGCTGAATGATTTGCACAAAATCACTTAATTTAATGAAACCTAGCCATTTCGGTGGCTAGGTTTTTTTTGCTACTTTATGTCAGATTAGGTTGATTGCACTAGATCATTACCATTAAAAGGACAAGTGTATATTTCGCTGCAACTTTTAAATGCGAAGAAAGACCGTATTGGATTACGAAAAATAAATAGGATTCTCATGAAACAATCAACACAGACCGATCTTATTAGTATCAGAGATGTCGCAGCTCGTTTGCCTAAATTCATTAATAAAGTCCCCAATATTATTTCAGGACTTAAACAAGCATATATCCGCACTCCCAATACACCAGCTGGGTTAGGGCTTGCATTTGAAAGAGCTGTAAAACGCAACCCATATGGTGACGCACTACTGTTTGAAGATCAAAGATATAGCTATCAGGAACTAAATGAATGGGCAAACCAGATTGCACATTACTATTTATCTAAAGGTATTAAAAAAAGCGATGTCATCGCTGTTATCATCGAAAATCGTTCGGAACTCATTGCAACTGTCATTGCCTTGGCCAAAATGGGGGTTACCTCAGCACTTGTCAACACAGCTCAAACAGGTAAAGTTTTAACACACAGTATTAATCTGGTTAAACCCATTGCTGTTATTGTTGGAGAAGAATGCCGCCAGGCAGTTGATGATGTACGCCAGGACTTAAATGTTAAAGCAGATCACTTCTACTGGTTTGCGGATCAAGCTACACGTGAAAACACAGGTATTGCTCCTGCAAATTACGTAAACCTTGCTGAAATCATCACTCCTTTTCCGACATTTAACGTTGCTACCACTCATAGTGTAAAAGGTAAAGATGGTTTATTTTACATATATACCTCAGGTACAACAGGTTTACCTAAAGCAGTCATTTTCACAAACAGCCGCTGGACGCTTGCATATGGGACATATGGGCATATTCTGAACTTGCATGAAGATGATGTCATGTATGTTACTCTCCCGCTCTATCATGCAACTGGAATGGTCGTATGCTGGTGTGGAGTAATCGCAGGAAGCGCTGCTCTGGCCATTCGTCGTAAATACTCAACTACGGCATTCTGGAACGATGTACGTAAATATAAAGCTTCTGCCATAGGTTATGTTGGCGAATTATGCCGTTATCTTATGGATGCTCCCCCATCCGCAAATGATCGGGCTCATCGTGTTACTAAAATGATTGGTAATGGCATGCGACCAAATATCTGGAGCAAATTTAAAGATCGTTTCGGTATTGAAGAAGTACTTGAGCTATACGCATCTAGCGAAGGCAATGTCGGATTCAGCAACATCTTCAACTTTGACAATACTGTAGGATTCTCCCCTACTCCCTATGCCATTATCCAGTTTGATAAAGAAAAAAATGCAGCCGTACACGATGCAAAAGGACGCTGTATTAAAGTAAATAAAGGTGAAGTCGGCTTATTGATCGGTAAAATTACCAACCGCTCTCCTTTTGATGGCTATACGGATGAAAAGAACAATCAATCTGTCATCATGAAAGATGTCTTTAAAAAAGGAGACTCTTACTTTATTACTGGTGATCTGGTTCGTGATATCGGATTTAGACATGCACAGTTTGTAGATCGTTTAGGCGATACTTTTCGCTGGAAAGGTGAAAATGTATCAACGACAGAAGTAGAAAATATCTGTAGTGAGTACCCTAAAATATCTGAAGCTGTTGTATATGGTGTAGAGATTCCAAATACGAATGGTCGTGCAGGTATGGCAGCGATCACATTACATGAAGGCGCTGAACTTACTGATGAAGACCTGTCAGAAATGGTTACATTATTTCAAAAAGACCTGCCAGCCTATGCCGTTCCTGTATTTCTAAGAGTTCAAGAGGTTGTTGAAACCACAGGTACTTTTAAATATCAAAAGAATAAGCTAAAAGAACAATCCTATGATCCAGGTAAAACATCTGATCGTTTACTTGTCCTGCTTCCTGGTCATTCAGCATATTGTGATATTTCACCTGAAATTTTCTCTAATATTGAAGCTTATAAATACCGTTTCTAACTCTATTTTGTTTGTTTTTTGATTAGAAAAACAAAATTTGCGTTATTTCTAATCAAACGTAAGTAAATTTTTCAATTTTTACTTGCGCTCGTTTCAGATGTTGCTACAATACGCAACATCAAAACGAGATGGGTCGTTAGCTCAGTTGGTAGAGCAGTGGACTTTTAATCCATTGGTCCCGCGTTCGAGTCGCGGACGACCCACCAATCTTTAGTTTTGAACCTTTATGGGTCGTTAGCTCAGTTGGTAGAGCAGTGGACTTTTAATCCATTGGTCCCGCGTTCGAGTCGCGGACGACCCACCAAGATTCTTAAAAAAGCCTGTCGTTTTGACAGGCTTTTTTTATTTTCAAGATCGTACTACACTACTTCCAGTGTCCTACCCTTTTGTCGTTTTGATTAGCACATAAAGTTTTGCTTTTGTCTATATTAAAGCAGCACTTTATTTATATTCAGGGTTGTTAGCTCAGTTGGTAGAGCAGTGGACTCTTAATCCATTGGTCGAGGGTTCGAACCCCTCACGACCCACCAGATTATTATTCTTTATTCCCAATTTTATTGGGTAAAATAAAAGCTATCGAAACAGATAATTAGTGGTCATCATATTTTTCAAATTTATATGCTTTACTTGGTGCAGGATTACCTGCTTCAAAATAAGCAATATTCTCTTCTTTGCCGTGTAAAATTTTCTCAAGCTTCATTTGAATTGTATTCTCATCAATCACATCATAATAAAAATCAACATTATAAGCCCTATGAATAATAATTTCATTATTCGCGGGATCATACTCCCAAGTGTCCTGATGATTTACAGAGTCATTTACAATCGGGCTTTCCGACCCTGAAATCTCATTACTGACCCGACCAAAATACACAAAAGTCCGATAAGCAGTACCATCTGGCAATAAATTGATAATAAATTCGGCACTACCAGAGTCACATTTAGGAAAGGGGTCTTTACAGCTAATCTGGACATGATAACGCCCAGCCAACTGCAATTCCTTTTTACTCATTTGCTTGATATCTGGAATAGCTACATTTGAAGTCTGAATCGTTGCCTGCCCTGCCACATCCCTTAACTTCATCCCTTGTACATGATCATTATTTTCAGAGACATCATTCTCTGCTTCTTGATGAGAAGTAGAATCCTGTTGCGGTGTTGAGCCGTTGCACGCACTGAGGGTAATCCCCATACATATAGCAAAACTCATTATTCGAAAAGTTGGAAAGCGAATCAAAGCTAGAACATAACCTCAAAACAGAAACTTAACTTGAAAAACACTTAAACACGACATAAAACATAAATCCTTTTATATTGGCTTATAGTATTGTTTTTTAAGATACTAGAGAATATTTAACTGCTGATTTTTACAAAATGTATAATAAAGCTACATGATAGGATAATTTTATTGAAAAGGCATATTTTATATAACTTTCGATATTACATATTTTTAACAATTTACTTTAAAAATAAGCTTTAAAAAAACGATTCCAGCATCATTTATTTAAATATAAGGATTAAATTTTGTCCTGTAGTTTTTATTTTTTGGGTTTTATTAAGGAGACCTCAATGGCCAAATCTGGTTTATATCGTTCTAGCCGACAAAATATGATCGCCGGTGTGATGGGCGGTATTGCTGAACGTTTTGGTTGGAATGCTAATTTACTTCGAATAATCTTTGTTCTAGTTTCATGTATGAGTGCAGCTTTCCCTGGCATACTGGTTTATTTGGTGCTTTGGTTACTTATACCGAAAGAAGAGTTACAGCTTGATGCCCCAACAGGATATCAACACCCTGTACGTACAGTAAACGAAGACCAGTATAGACACTAACTCAATCTATTTTTTATTTAAAACTACGAGCAGATTTGAACCTCCCTCGTAGTTTTTTATTTTATTCAAACTTTCTGGGTTACTTGATTAAGCTGATGCTGTAATGCTGCAATCATATCTGCCCTGCTGATAATCCCAACCAGCTTTTGTGACTCAATCACAGGAATATAATTAAAGGACTTCTCCACAAAATAAGGAACTAAATCTTGAATAGGCTGATCAGGCTGTACAGTCACTACTTTTAGATTCATGATTTGCATCACCATATGCTGCCATTGAATACTCGCGGCCTCTGCCCTTTTAAACCATTCAACCACATCATATAAAGCTAATGTACCCACCAATTTCTTATCATCATTGACCACAGGTAAACTCATTAAATTCACTTGTCTAAATTTATCTAAAGCTTGATGAATATCATCCTGTTCATTTAAAGAAATTACATCTTTAGTCATAATATCTTGGCACAGATAAGAGTTGGCAGAACGTTGGTTTGCTTTCTCTTGTGCTTCTAAAATAATTTTCTGCAAATCATATTCGCTAATATCTAAAAGCTCAGTCTGTTTATTTAATACTTCTTGGATATCGCTCGGCTGAATGGTAACTTTTTGGGTGGGTGTCGGATCTGTTGAACGCATATTAATCTGTGCGACTTGTGGATATTGTTTACCCAGTAACCAATTAAAGAAAATTGCAACCACCAAGAGCAAAACCGAATTTAATAGTACAGGATAAAATATAAAATAATACCCTAGCTGATGTACTGCATCTCCCCCCAATACCGCTGTCAGAGCAACCGCACCACTTGGCGGGTGAAGCGAATCTGTTGTCATCATCAAAAAAATGGACAATCCAACCGCCAAACTAAAGGCTTCGGTTAGATTGGGAATGTATAAGGCGCATGTCACACCGATCGCACCGGCAATGATGTTGCCCACAATCATGTTCCACGGTTGTGCTAAAGGGCTAGCAGGAACTGCAAATAATAATACCGAAGATGCTCCCATAGGAGCGATATACCATGCATTCATCCCACCCAACACATGCCAACTGATGAGTGAAGACATTGCCAGTCCAAACAACGCTCCCAAACCACACAGTAAACGTTCTTTTAATGGTAAAACTTTAAAGTTTGGCTTTAGAGTATTTAACCATTGCAATTGTGTATGAAACACGGCTTTCCTTAGCGAAAAACAGAAAATTATGCGAATTATACGCCGATGATTTTATAAGATGTATTAATTATATATCTTTTATTTATGAGTTTTTTGTTAAGTTTAATTATCTCAATTTGCATATTCATTGAGTTGATCTACACGGTTCTTATACTCCTGCATCGGACAAAAAGAATACATTGGAGATCCAATATAATTGCCTGCATTATTGCATTCTTGATCGATATAAGCTTTCCATAGCCGCTGGGATTTCATAATTGCTTCATAGCGCTCAGGTTGTTTATATTGCTGACTTTGTTTTCGAATTTTATCGAGAAGTTTAACAATTTGTTTTTCATACACTGATTTCGCCTGATTGCTACATGCATCCACAACCATGTTATTAATGCCAGCCAGATTCATTTCTTGAATGGTTTGGTTTACACATCGATCATAGATATCAGGTGTTTCTGCATAAAGATTTGTTGCAATCAATGCACTAGAAATCAATATACTTTTCAAGTATGGTTTATTCATTATCTATTCAAATTATAAAATAATATGACACTGCAATACAGCAAAAAACAGATCTTCAAAGCATTGCTTTTCGCCCCCCTACCTCTGTTATTTTTCATGGCTCTTTTTTTCATTATCGCCAATCATCAGTTTAGCCTTTATCAAATATCTGTTGCCTTAGTAGGACATGCAATAGTTTATCTAGCTTATTGTATTTTGACTATTCCATTCTCCTTTACGATTTCATTTTTTCTTTCTTATTTGCAAGCACTAAATTTACTCACCATTTGTATTTTTTCACTCTTCTTCGCAAACTTTTTCTTTTTAATTATGGGCTGGGTACACACTGGAATTATTCCCCACCAATGGTGGAAATCCTACTTAAATCCATTATCAATTTTTATGTCATTATTTCCTGGAATTTGTTATTGGTTGTTTTTGATAGGAGCAACAGATAAAGAACGTAAATAAAATTCAATCATCAAATTTCAATAAAAATAAAGCATACTTTATGTACTTAATATATGCTTTTAATCAATAACTTGCTTAATAAACCATCCTTTAAATAAGTACATAACATGAATTACAAACTCATCACCTATCTAAAAACCAACCTCGATGTTTCGAGAGAAGATATCACCGACAGTTTAATGATGGCTCCTATCTATACTGCAAGTATTGCATATCCGTTAGTATGCCTCAGCATTATTATTGGTGAAAATTTTACAGTTGAATCATTTGAATCAATTATCACGGCTCCAATATTTTTTATTATTGTTCTTTTAATCTATTTTGTCTTTGTCTATGTATTTGCATATATATCTCAAACTTTTTTATTGAGGAAAAAACGCCTCAATTTCTTTACAATCATGGCAAGTGCCTTTCTTATTATTATTTTGTATTCAAGCATATTATCCTGGAATGTATCAGCTTCAGGCGCAGTGATCATGCTTTTTAGTATTTTTGCAATTCCTATCGTGATCACTTACTGGGTTTTACTTTTCAAAGTACATCGAAAAAACTCAAAATAAGCCAAGTACAATTTTATTGACTAACCTTTGCCACTTCCCCCCAAAATCCTTATACTTAGAGCCAATTTTTTCTAATATTTATAGTGGATGCTACATGAGTCGCGCCATATCGCATATTGATACATTCCAAGGCTTAATTCTTGCCTTACAAAACTACTGGGCTGAACAGGGTTGTGTCGTGTTACAACCTTACGATATGGAGATGGGTGCAGGGACATTCCACACTGCAACATTCTTACGTGCACTCGGGCCAGAAACCTGGAACGCGGCTTATGTCCAACCTTCTCGTCGCCCTAAAGATGGTCGCTACGGTGAAAATCCAAACCGTCTACAGCACTATTACCAATTTCAGGTGGTATTGAAACCAAACCCTGACAACATCCAGCAGTTATATTTAGACTCTTTAAAAGCCATTGGTATCGACCCTTTGGTACACGATATTCGCTTTGTCGAAGATAACTGGGAATCTCCAACACTTGGTGCATGGGGCTTAGGTTGGGAAGTCTGGTTAAACGGCATGGAAGTGACTCAGTTTACTTACTTCCAGCAAGTCGGCGGTGTTGAGTGCTACCCTGTAACTGGTGAGATCACTTACGGCCTAGAACGTTTGGCGATGTACCTGCAAGGTGTAGATTCAGTCTACGATCTTGTCTGGACTAAAGGTCAGTTTGGTACAGTGACGTATGGTGACGTATTCCATCAAAATGAAGTTGAACAATCAACATATAACTTTGAATATGCAAACGTTGAAAAAATGTTTGAACTGTTTGACTTCTATGAAGTTGAAGCAAACCGTTTGATGGAAGCAAAACTTCCGCTTCCTGCCTATGAGCAAGTAATCAAAGCATCTCATGCTTTTAACTTACTTGATGCACGTGGTGCGATTTCAGTCACTGAGCGCCAACGCTATATTTTACGTGTTCGTACTTTGGCTCGTGCCATTGCGCAAAGTTATGTTCAAGCTCGTGCCGAACTTGGCTTCCCTATGGCTGAACCACATTTACGTGATGAAGTATTAGCACAGTTAAAAGCTCAAGTTGAAGCCGAAGCTGCAAAAAACACAAAAGAGGAGAATAAATAATGTCTAAACATACAGTTTTATTCGAACTCGGTTGTGAAGAATTGCCCCCAAAAAGCCTTAAAACTTTACGCGATGCTTTAAAAGCAGAAACAGTAAAAGGTTTAAATGATGCAGGTTTAACATTTGATAGCGTTGAAGCCTATGCAGCACCACGTCGTTTGGCTTTAAAAATCGTCAATGTCGATGGTGCACAAGCAGATACCCAAAAACGTTTTGACGGCCCTGCTGTTCAAGCAGCTTATGATAGCGACGGTAAACCAACCAAAGCACTTGAAGGTTTCATGCGTGGTCAGGGCATTACTGCTGACCAAGTATCAACTTTCCAGGCAGGTAAAGTTGAAAAAGTTTGCTACTTAAAAGATGTCAAAGGTCAAAGCCTTGATGTTTTACTTCCACAAATTTTGCAACATGCTTTAGATCATTTACCGATTGCGAAACGTATGCGTTCTGCTGCAAGTCGTACTGAATTTGTCCGTCCAGTAAAATGGGTCGTATTGCTCAAAGATGATCAAATCATCGAAGCAACGATTCAGGATCATAAAGCAGGCAATGTAACCTATGGTCATCGTTTCCATGCACCAGAAGCAATTATTTTAAATACAGCAAATGACTATCTGGATGCTTTACGCAAAGCCTATGTCGTTGCAGATTTTGAAGAGCGTCAAGCCATCATTGATACACAAGTTAAAGCTTTATCTGATGAGGTCAATGCAATCGCGATTGTACCAAGTGATCTGCGTGATGAAGTGACCGCACTTGTAGAATGGCCTGTTGCACTTCGTGCCAGCTTTGAAGAGCGTTTCCTTGCTGTTCCTCAAGAAGCTTTGATCACAACCATGCAGGACAACCAGAAGTATTTCTGTTTGGTTGATAGCAACAATAAACTTCAACCTTATTTTATTACCGTTTCAAATATTGAGTCTAAAGATCCAGCTCAAATCATTGAAGGTAATGAAAAAGTGGTTCGCCCACGTTTGTCTGATGCCGAGTTTTTCTTTTTACAAGATCAAAAACAACCACTTGCATCACGTAAGGAAAAACTGGCAAATATGGTGTTCCAGGCTCAACTGGGTACACTTTGGGACAAATCGACCCGTATCGCCAAACTTGCTGTAGCGCTTTCACCTATTACAGGTGCAAATGCTGCCGATGCTGAAAAAGCCGCTCTTCTTGCAAAATGTGACTTAACTTCTGAACTTGTAGGCGAGTTCCCCGAGCTTCAAGGGATTGCAGGTACATACTATGCACGTATCGAAGGCGAAAATGATGAAGTAAGCGACGCTTTAGGTGAGCAATATTTACCAAAATTTGCAGGTGACGTTTTACCTAAAACCAAGACAGGTACTACGATTGCCCTCGCTGACCGTTTAGATACATTAGTCGGTATTTTCGGTATTGGTCAAGCACCTACAGGTTCTAAAGACCCGTTTGCACTGCGTCGTTCTGCGATTGGTATCTTACGTCTTGTGACTGAAAATAACCTTGATGTTTCAATCGAAGAATTGGTTAATCTTGCACTGAATGCTTATGGCGATGTCATCAAAGATCATGACAAGACTTGTACTGATGCTGTAGCCTTCCTTGAAGGTCGTTATCGTGCTAAATACGAAGATCAAGGCGTTGCAGTTGATGTGATTCAAGCTGTTCAAGCACTTTCTCCAAAATCACCACTTGATTTCGATAAACGTGTCAACGCTGTAAATCATTTCCGCAACCTACCTGAAGCAGGTGCCTTGGCTGCTGCAAATAAACGTGTTGCCAATATTCTGGCAAAAGAAGCTGCACCTACTGGCGAAGTCGTTGAAGCGAATCTGGTTGAAGACACGGAAAAAGCACTTTATGCTCAGATCCAAGCTATTAAGCCTGTGATCGAGCCGCTTTTAGCTACCAAGGACTACACTGCTGCGTTATCTCAACTTGCTGCACTACGTGCACCAATTGATGCATTCTTTGATAATGTCATGGTGATGGCAGATGATGCTGAGTTAAAGGCAAACCGTTTACGTTTGTTGGCACAGATTCGTGAGTTATTTACCAGCATTGCGGATATTTCGGTGTTACAGCACTAAGAAATCTAAATTTCCAAAAAACCCGCTTATTGCGGGTTTTTTTATAATTTCTTCTGCTAATACATATCAATAAAAAGAAAAATCATTTGAATAGAATTAGATCTAAAAATGAAGTTTGTGTAATATTTTTGTTATAAAATTGATTCGCAATAAAAGTATCACAAGCAACTGTATAACTTAAACAAGTAAACAGTAAATTGTTTAGGTTTATTTCGAAATGAATAAAATTCTCCTCTTATT
>NZ_OOGT01000038.1 GCF_900323515.1 Acinetobacter stercoris
GTTTAAATATTGTGATTTATTTAACGTAAATATATCTTTTATTTTAAACCGAGCAATTTGATTGGTTTTAAAATAATAAAATAATATTTAAATGAATTTTATTTTTATTTTAAATGCGATCTTTATTTTTGATTAAAACAGGAATGCAAGTTTTGAAGATGGCCTGGAAGTTGATGAGTAAAATAAAAAATTAGACAATTGATGAATTATTTTTTATTGCTAATTATTGATTGTTAAGTAGTTTTTCTAAGTGTTGAATCAAATTGTCTACATCATCACTTTGAAGTTGTTCACGCATTTTTAAAATCTGTTTTTCATCCAGATCATATAATTTTAGAGCAAGAAGTTTATGGATTTTACTTTCTTCGAAACGGTACTTGATAATTTGTGCAGGGATGCCTGCAACTATCGCATAAGGTGGAACATCTTTGGTGACCACTGAGCCAGCAGCCACTACAGCTCCTTCACCTAAATGTACCCCTTGCATGATCATGGCACGACTACCAATCCAGCAGGCATCATCAATGATTGTGTCACCAGCAGGAACAAAACTTCGGGTATCAAAAGGAAAAGTACAAATCCAGTCTGGGCGATGTAACTGGTTGCCACCCATCATGATTACACATTCAGCCCCAAAACTGACAAAATTACCGATATAAAGCTGGTCTATTGGTTTATCTTCAGTCGCTGGTTTTTCATGTAAATAACGCACGACACAACGTTCAAATCCCTGATCCCAATAGGCAGAATAGTAACTATAGTTTCCTTTGATGTGTATATTTGGATTTTTGACAGTTTTTGCTATAAATTCAAATTCACACCAGTGTTGAACAGGTGAGTTGATCAGTTTGGACATGGAAAACTAAATGCTAATTTTAATAGGGTGCTATTATAACTTGAATCAAGTTAAGGCAAACTTTTAACAGGCAAAATTTAAAAATAAAAAACCCCACAGTAAGTGGGGCTAATCGTGAAATATCCCTAATTAAAGATATTCTACACTAACCACTTCATATTCTACTTCACCTTGTGGAGTGACGATTTTTACATCATCGCCTTCATTTTTACCAAGTAATCCGCGTGCGATAGGTGAGTTAACTGAGATTTTATTGATTTTAAAATCTGCTTCATCATCACCAACGATTTTATAGGTTTTACGTTCTTCGGTATCTAAGTTTTCAATCGTTACAGTAACACCAAAAACAACACGACCATTTTGCTCTAGTGTATGAACATCAATGACCTGAGCTGCACCAAGTTTCCCCTCAATATCTTGAATGCGACCTTCACAGAATCCTTGTTGTTCACGAGCAGCATGATATTCAGCATTTTCTTTTAAATCACCATGTTCACGCGCTTCTGCAATTGCAGCAGTGATGCGTGGGCGTTCTACAGATTTTAAATGCTGTAATTCTTTCTCTAAGGCTTCTTTGCCTTCGGGAGTCATAGGATAACGTTGCATTGTTGTCCCTCAAGTTAAGTATTTAAAAAATACATGTCTATAAAATGAAAAAAGCCCGCCACCGATAGGTAGCGGGACTTATCGGTAAACGAATTAACCTATTGTTTGCAAATCTTGCAAGCGATATACATCCATTGGCAATTTAATTGCTAAAGCTTGGCAAACAGCTTCTGCACCATTTAAGGTTGTAGTGTAATACACTTTGCCTTGCAGTGCAGAGCGGCGGATTGAGAACGAATCCTGCTGTGCTTGTTTACCTTCAGTTGTATTGATAATGAGGTGAATTTCGCCATTTTTCAAGCGGTCGACAATATTAGGACGACCTTCTGTAACTTTATTCACACGTTCACATTCGATACCAGCTTCTTTGATTACATCATAAGTTCCGCCAGTTGCGATCACTTTGAAGCCTAAATCTGTTAACTGTTTAGCAATTGCAACTGCACGAGGCTTATCTGAATGACGCACAGACAAGAATGCATGTTTCACTTCACCTTCGGTAGGTAGACCAGGTAAGCGATCATTAGAGCCTAACACAGCTTTATAGAATGCTTCACCAAAAGTTGTACCCACACCCATCACTTCACCAGTGGATTTCATTTCTGGTCCAAGAATAGGATCTACACCAGGGAACTTGGCAAATGGGAATACAGCTTCTTTTACAGAGAAGTGCGACGGAATGATCTCTTTAGTGAATCCTTGAGATTCTAAAGACTGACCAGCCATACAGCGTGCTGCAACTTTTGCCAGAGATTCACCGATACATTTCGAAACGAATGGAACGGTACGTGATGCACGAGGGTTGACTTCGAGAATGTAAACATCATCACCTTTTACAGCAAACTGAACGTTCATCAAACCAACAACGCCAAGTTCTTTTGCCATAGCGACAGTTTGACGACGCATTTCATCCTGAATCTCTTGAGATAGAGAGTATGGAGGAATAGAACATGCAGAGTCACCTGAGTGAATACCCGCTTGTTCAATATGTTGCATGATTCCGCCGATAACAACATCTTTACCGTCAGATACGCAGTCTACGTCAACTTCTGTTGCATCATCGAGGAAATGGTCAAGAAGTACAGGTGCTTCATTTGATGCTTGTACAGCTTCACGCAAGTAACGTTTTAACTCTTCATCGTTATACACGATTTCCATCGCACGACCACCGAGAACATAAGATGGACGTACAACAAGAGGGTAACCAACTTTAGATGCTTCAGCCAGACCTTCTTCAGCAGATTTTACAATGCTGTTACTTGGTTGACGTAGATTCAATTTTTGAATCATTTGTTGGAAACGTTCACGGTCTTCTGCGCGGTCAATTGCATCTGGTGATGTACCAATAATTGGTGCACCAGCTTCTTCTAAGGCACGAGCCAACTTAAGCGGAGTTTGACCACCGTATTGAACAATAATACCTTTCGGTTTTTCATTACGAACGATTTCAAGTACATCTTCAAGTGTAATTGGTTCGAAGTACAAGCGGTCAGAAGTATCATAGTCGGTAGAAACCGTTTCAGGGTTACAGTTAACCATGATCGTTTCATAACCGTCATCACGCATTGCAAGAGCGGCATGTACACAGCAGTAATCAAATTCGATACCTTGACCGATACGGTTAGGACCACCACCGATGACCATGATCTTGTCTTTATCTGATGGATTCGACTCACATTCTTCATCGTAAGTTGAATACATATAAGCTGTATCTGATTCAAACTCAGCAGCACATGTATCTACACGTTTGTAAACTGGATATACACCCAGATTCCAACGGTGTTTACGGAATTGTTTTTGTGAAATACCCATCAAGTTCGCAATACGAAGATCAGATAAACCTTTGCGTTTAAACGAACGGATATTGTCAGCATCAAGATCACCAAAACCCAGAGTCTTGATCTGTTCTTCAGTTTTGATAATGTCTTCGATCTGGATCAGGAACCAGCGATCGATTTTGGTCGCTTCGAAAACTTCGTCCAGTGTAAAACCATGACGGAATGCATCAGCAACATACCAGATACGATCAGGTCCTGGAACTTTAAGTTCAACCAGAATCTTTTCTTTGGCATTTTCAGTACCAGCTTCGATTTTTTCATCAAAGCCACACACACCAACTTCAAGACCACGAAGTGCTTTCTGTACTGACTCTTGGAAGTTACGGCCAATTGCCATCACTTCACCTACAGACTTCATCTGTGTGGTTAATACAGGCTCTGCTTGCGGGAATTTCTCGAAGTTAAAACGAGGGATTTTAGTGACAACATAGTCAATCGATGGTTCAAAAGATGCAGGAGTTACACCACCAGTGATGTCATTTTTAAGTTCATCAAGGGTATAACCTACTGCAAGTTTCGCTGCAACTTTGGCAATTGGAAAACCTGTTGCTTTAGATGCAAGTGCAGATGAACGAGACACACGAGGGTTCATCTCAATGACAACCATACGGCCATCTTTCGGATTAATACCAAACTGAACGTTTGAACCACCAGTCTCAACACCAATTTCACGTAATACAGCTAAAGAGGCATTACGCATGATTTGGTATTCTTTGTCTGTCAACGTCTGAGCAGGAGCTACAGTGATTGAGTCACCTGTATGCACACCCATTGGGTCAAAGTTTTCAATCGCACAGACAATGATACAGTTGTCGTTTTTATCACGAACGACTTCCATCTCGTACTCTTTCCAGCCAATCAATGATTCATCGATAAGAAGCTGATGAGTAGGGGAAAGATCAAAGCCACGCTCACAAATTTCAAGGAATTCTTCCTTGTTATAAGCAATACCACCACCTGAACCACCCATAGTAAATGATGGGCGAATGATCACAGGGAAACCAAAACGTGCTTGAATTTCAAGTGCATGTTCCATGCTTTCTGCAACATCAGCACGAGGACATTCAAGACCGATTTTACGCATTGCGATATCGAAAAGTTTGCGGTCTTCGGCTTTTTCAATCGCTTCTTTAGTCGCACCAATCAATTCAACATTGTATTTTTCTAAAATACCATTGGCATCTAATGCAAGTGCGCAGTTCAATGCAGTTTGACCACCCATTGTAGGGAGGACAGCATCTGGACGTTCTTTTTCAATGATTTGAGCAACAGTTTGCCAAGTGATTGGTTCGATATACGTTGCGTCAGCCATAGCAGGGTCAGTCATAATGGTGGCTGGGTTAGAGTTCACCAAAATAACACGGTAGCCTTCTTCACGAAGTGCCTTACATGCTTGAGCACCTGAATAGTCGAACTCACATGCTTGACCAATGACAATCGGACCTGCACCAATAATTAAGATGCTTTTAATATCCGTACGTTTAGGCATTATCTCGCTCCTTAATTATTTCTGTGATGCTTCAATGAGTTCGATGAAATGATCGAACAATGGGGCGCAGTCATGAGGACCAGGACTGGCTTCAGGGTGTCCCTGAAAGCTAAATGCTGGTTTATCTGTGCGGTGAATTCCTTGAAGCGTGCCATCAAACAGTGATTTATGCGTTGCCTTGATATTTGCAGGGAGAGTTTCTGCATCTACAGCAAATCCATGGTTTTGTGAAGTAATCATCACAGTACCATCTTCAATGTTTTGAACAGGATGGTTGGCGCCATGGTGACCATGACCCATTTTTACTGTTTGAGCACCAGAAGCGAGTGCCAAAATTTGATGACCTAAACAGATACCAAATACAGGTAAGTCCGTTGTTTCTACAATTGTTTTTACAGCTTGGATAGCATAATCACATGCTGCCGGATCACCAGGACCATTTGACAAGAAAACGCCATCTGGATTGAGTGCCAATACTTTTTCAGCAGGAGTCTGGGCAGGAACAACGGTGAGTTTACAACCACGATCAGCAAGCATACGTAAGATGTTGGTTTTGACACCATAATCGTAAGCGACAACATGATATTTAAACTCTGGTTTGCTAAAGCCTTTACCAAGTTCCCATGAGCCTTCAGTCCATTCAAAACCTGCTGGATCACAGCAGACTTTTGCAAGATCTAAACCATTTAAGCCACCGAAAGCACGTGCTTTAGCTAAAGCTTCTTCTTCAGTAATATTTTCACCAGCAAGGATGCAACCATTTTGAGCACCTTTGTCGCGGAGAATTCGTGTTAATTTACGTGTATCGATATCCGCAATAGCAACAACATTATGTTCTTTTAAATAGTCGCCTAAAGATTGCGTTGATCGGAAATTGCTGTGTAGTAAAGGTAAATCACGGATGATTAAACCGTTTGCCCAAACTTTATGAATACGACCTGACTCAGAGTCTTCTTCATTACAACCTGTATTACCAATATGTGGGTAAGTTAAAGTCACAAGTTGTTGTGCATAACTCGGGTCAGTCAAAATTTCTTGATAGCCTGTCATGGCAGTGTTAAAAACGACTTCACCAGTCGTACTTCCCGAAGCGCCGATAGAAGTACCTTTAAAAATAGTACCATCGGCAAGGGCTAAAATGGCGGGGGTGCTCAAACCAAAGCTCCTGAATTTTTGGCTGTAAAAAAGCGAGTAGACGAAAAAAAAGGAAGGCTATTTTTTAACCCACCCTCCTTGTGTCTGCTCGCTTAACTTAACAGCGCATTATACGCATGAAGTGTTTAAAAGTCCACGCTAAAAACAAAGAATAAGTAAGAATATTCCCTTGCTTTTTTATTGTTTTTCTGTTTTGCATTACAAATTTATCTAGCGAATAATATTCTCATTGTCAGACAATTATTGTGTTTAAAAAATAAGCTAAAATATATAGTGGTCATATAACAATATGAGTTATAAACAGGGGAATGGAAATGACTAAAAATCTAGAAGAAACTGCTGATAAATCCAGTCTTAAAAATATTGTGCATGAACATAAAGAGTCATTAACACAAGTAACGCTTCAGGCTGAAGAAAAAATCAAAATGGCGGTGTCAGAAACTAGTGAATCTTTACAGCAAGAGGTAAAAAGTTTTCTAGGCGTCGTGCAGGAACAGATCAAACATTTTCATGATGACGTGCATGAGCAAGTTGACGTGATCAGGGAGAAATTGTCGAGCTCTAAAGATACTTTGTTAGAGTTAAAAGATAACTTGCTGAATGAGCTTAAACATACGGTTGATGAATTAAGTAAAATAGGAAAAGATATCAAAGTAGAAGTGGATTCTATTTCTGCAAAATCTAAAGAGCATTTTTCCGAGTCATACCATAGAGTTAAGGAAAATACATCGGAAGCGGTAGATAAACTGAAACAGAAAGTGGATGAAAAAAATTAAATATTTTGTATGATTTTTAACCAGGTGCAATCTTATTTTGAATGGTTAAAAACAAAGAAAAGGGGCGTAATATACGCCCCTTTTTTCGATTTTAAATTTTAGAATTTGTAACCGATTTTCAAACCATAAGCGATTGCATTATTATCAGAAAAATCTGCCACATATTCACTGCCACCAGCTTGAGCACCTGTTTGCGCTTTAGCATCACCTAGCCAGAAGTATTTCACACCGCCAGCAATAAAGTAGTTTGGCGCAGGGCTGTATTGAACACCTAAACCAACATTCCAGTAACCTTCAGTCGGACCAAGTGTCGTTACAGGATTACCAGCACCAGAATCCCAACCTACAGAGACATTACCTGCCCATTTTTCAGTGAGTTTACGTCCTACACCTGCTGTAATATTCCATTGGTCATCAGAGTATTGAACAAGATTAAAACCATTAGGACGACCAATCAAACCACCAATTGCTTCAGAAACTTTTCCAAATTTATGTGGTTGGATAGAAAAGTCTTTCCAGTTTACCCAACGAACATTTGCGAAAGCAACGGTATCTGCCATGATTCCTGTTTGGAAGTCAAGGTTGACAGATTGTGGGGTTGTGATGGTTGTTTTACCAGTGCTATTCATCGCTGCGATTTTATCAGGACTAACATCTAAACCGCCTAAAACGGTATTTAATGCTGGAAAACCCATTAAAGATAAATCTTCTTTAATATTTACTTTATGATCAATTTCAGAACGATAAGTTAATGATGCTTTAAGTGCAATTTCTGGAATCTGGTATGCAACACCTGCGAGCCAGCCCCATCCTTCAGTTTCTTTGATACTGGCATCGTAACCATTGTATAGACTGTATGCCTGACCACGTAAGCTGACATTCCCGCGAATAGTTTGGTACGCGGCACCTGCATAAATATTCCAGTTTTTAGTTGGTTGATAACCAAAAACTGCTGAGATATTTTGTGTATCTACTTTTACTTTAGTGTTGCCTTCTCCAAGAAAACCTTTTGCTGCATTTAAGGCCCCATTAAGTTGTTGAAATTGTGGACTTTGAATTACCTGTTGTTTTGCCACTGCTAATGTTTGATCATTAATGGGTAGACCTTGTGCAGTTAAAGCTTCTTTTGCTTTTTTAGTCACAATGCCATCTATTGCACCTTGAGATAAAATCGCATCCGAACCAGGATGAGAAACAAAAACGTTATCGCCTGTATATTCAGCTTTTGCACCGAAAGGTTGGTCATATAAAAGACCGAATGAGAAATGTTCAGTAGGTTGAATCTTAAGTGCTGCAGATGGGAAATAATAGTCATCTGCCATATCCGAAATACTTCTACGAGTTTCAGAAGTTCCAGCCTCTTTACCTGATACGTCTGGATCTAATATTGATAGTCCAGCTTCAAAATAGTTACCAGGTTGCAAGAACGCTGACATTGATTGCCCAGAACGATCCATAGCTGCTGCGAATACGTTTGTGCTAGGCAGTATTGCAATAATGATAGCTGTACTCAGTGTTTTTAATTTCATTCTTATCTGTCCCTGTGTAAACAAGAATATATGTGCATTGGTCTTAGGTTTATTGACACGTGAAGCATAGGGTTTACATAATGAAACCTAATATAACTTCATGTCACAAAATAGCACATTAAAAATAAGAGTAAATACTCTAAAAGTTTAATAAACGATTTTTCATTTTAAGTACAACTGTATATTTAATGATAAAAAACATTAAATTAGCATAATGTGAGAAAGTTAATTGAAAAAAATAGGGGTTTTTAGGGCTTTTTCTATCATTTGAGAGTGAAAATTTTTGTAAATTTTATTTTTCTAATAATTCAAAATAATTGTTTAAAACTATCATTGATATTGAATTATTCATGTTCTTATTCTTTTGAGAGAATTGGTTGTAATTTAATCTTATTTTCTATTGATGTTAAAGTTTTTTATCTTTTTCTTAAATCATAAAATTTGAGAGAAGTATGGGGTACACAGAGACAAAGAACCAAAAGAGTGGTTTTCAGTTGCCGATTATTGATTTGGCTCAGTTTCGTCAAGAAAAATCACAACAGGATTTTTTAAAAAAATTACAGCACATCGCACGGGAAATTGGTTTTTTTTATTTGGTTGGTCATGGCATTTCTAAGACCAGAATAGCTGAAATTGAACAACTAAGTCGCCAGTTTTTTGCGCTTGACCAGTCTAAAAAAGACGCTTTATCGATGCATTATTCTCCACATTTTCGTGGCTATACAAAGTTAAATGAAGAGTTGACACGTAATCAACCTGATTTTAGAGAACAGATTGATATTGGGGCTGATCTTCAACCTGTTGAATTTAATGAATCTACACCACTTTGGCTGAGATTACAGGGACCAAACATATGGCCAGAGAATTGGGAAGCATTTAGGCAGATTACTACAGCTTGGCAAAAAGATTTAAGAGCAGTTGCCATAGAATTATTACATGCCCTGATGTTGGCTTTAGAGCAGCCACAAGATGTGCTTGATTTATTTGTAAATGGTATTCCGAATGAGTTGCTAAAACTGATTCACTATCCTGTAGTTGCTAGTAAAAATGCATCAAGACAAGGCGTTGGTGCTCATAAGGACTCAGGAATACTGACTTTATTATTACAAGATCGGGTAGGGGGGTTACAAGTATTACATCAAGATCAGTGGATTGATATTCCTTATGTAGAAGATGCTTTCATCATTAATATTGGTGAAATATTGGAATTGGCAACGAATGGTTATCTGGTTGCGAATACGCATCGTGTTATATCACCTGATCGGGGTATAGACCGATATTCTATTGCCTATTTTATTACCCCTAATCTATATGCAGGTGAAATCCCAATACTGGCTTTACCAGAACATCTACAAAAACTGGCATCAGGACCAGAAAGTGATCCACTCAATCCTTTATTACGGAATGCTGGGGAAAATACCATTAAAAGCAGATTGCGTTCACATTTAGCTGTAACGGAAAAGTTTTATCCCGATCAATATGCTGAAATCATTAGCCAACAACAAAAACAACAAGAGGTGATTGAGTAATGTATATATTTAAAAAGATATTAATGCTTTTTTTAGTTTTTATTCTTGTTGCATGTGCAAATCAAAATGAAAATAAGCACAATGAAAAGACTTTAAAGCAAAAAACAAAGCATATCGTATTAGGTTCAATGGGGGCAGATGCTGATATCTGGAGGTTTATTGCAAAATCACAGGCTGCACAAGATGCAGGTCTGGATATTGAAGTTAAAAATATCACGGATGGTATTGCATTGAATCTGGCAACAGCAGAGAAAAAAATCGATGTCAATGCATTCCAGTCATGGGCTTATTTAAAGACTTTTAATCAAAAGCATGGTGATAGTTTGCGTGCGATAGCTACAACGTATCTGGAACCAATGGGATTATATTCAAAAAAATATAAAGATTTACGGCAGTTACCACTAAAGGCAGTTATCGCAATTCCAAATGATACAGCAAATACTTCAAGGGCATTATTACTTTTAGAACAAGCAGAATTAATCAAATTAAAGGACAGCTTTGACCATGTTACTGGTAGTGTTCAAGACATTATCAGTAATCCCAAACAGTTTCAGATTAAGCAGGTACAAGGGGCGACAACTCCACGTGTACTTACAGATGTTGACTTGGCAGCGATAGGAAATACCAATGCACTTGAGAGTGGATTAAATGTACTTGAAGATGCACTGGTTTACGAAAAAACCAATAGTAAGACCATGAATAATATTAATATTCTGGTTGTAAGCAAAGATCGGGAAAACGATATTGAATTGCAGAAACTTGCAACATTATATCATCAGCCGGAAGTTATTGATTATATTAAAAAACATTTCGGAGGGACGAAACTAGATGTAAATCAGGAGATTTCATCTCTAAATTGATTTTTTATCCTGCTGCATGTTGCTTAAATAATCTCAAATACAGCCAGTAAAACTGGGGGTATTATTTTTTATGTTTTACAATTATTTACTTGGTTTAAGGTGGTGGTGAGATCCATTTTAAATATGAATAAAACTTATGGGATTGGTAATGCTGATGGGCTAACTTTTAAAATTCCTTTATCCCCTCCTTTTTAAGGGGAGGGATCAGGAAGGTACCTTTAACATAGCTTCAAGTTAGCTTCTTTAAAAAGCTAGAGGGGGAATATTGATAATTGAATTTTGTTAACTAATATTTAAATGCTTTTGTAAAACGCTATGTCTATGTTTAAACACTTTTTTGATAAACCACACAACTAATGGTTTTGCGAAGTGTGGTTCAAATGTTAATTCATCTACAAGCAGTAATTTGTTTGTTGTATGAGAGGGGATGATGCTACGTATATGTTGCCAATTTTTCATTGAACCCATCGGGGAGTTTTCTATAAAACCTTGTTCAGGTTCTAATTTGACTAAAGTCATGTCTGAATAATCAATGGGTAAAAAACCAAATAAAAAGATATAGCTTCTGAACAGTTTTTTTCCAGCCTCTGGTTGTAAGTCATTTATTGATCGAATATTTTTAGGTGCAGTCATACGAAAATAGGGTGATATTTCTTTGGAGATCCCTTCGACAGAAGTAATCCATTGCCATATTTGTTGTCGGCTTGCACTTAGTTCAGATTGGTAACGTAGTGATATTGAGTTGTCCATATTTATTTTCTCTCAATCATTAATTCTATGATTTATTTTTTATTTTATGATCATTAAAATCAAAAAAATTAGTTTAAGATTTGTTTTAGATCCTCAATCACAGCTTGGTTGGTCAGATTATTGGCTTGCATCCAGTGATCGTTAAAAACAGTATGAATGTATTTTTCGCCACCATCGCAAATGAGTATCACAATAGTTGTTGCCTGATCGACTGTTTTACTGGTTTGTAATGCTTGATAGATTACACCACCTGCAGAACCACCGATAAAAATACCATAATTTTTTGCCAGATATCTTGCAGTCTCGAAAGCTTGGGTATCGGTGACCTTAAGCCCACGATCAATAATTTCATAGTCGACCAGATCACCGATTTCTGCATCGGCAGGCGTACCTGTACCAGACTGGAAATAGTGTGAACCCTGACCACCAAATATAATAGAACCCTCGGGTTCTACACCTATGACGTTGAGCTGAGGAATGGTTCTTTTTAATGCACGTGCAGTTCCACAAAGTGATCCACCAGTACCTACAGCACCGAATAGATAGTGAATATTATCTTGAAGTATATAGGTTAATTCATCGGCGAGTTGAGAGTAAGCGTTAGCATTGGCCGGATTGTTATGCTGTTCTGTCCAGTATGCTCCATGTTCTTTAGAGATATTTTCTGCTGCCAGATCCCGATCTGCTGTTGCTATCAGACCATCATCATTGCCTACATAATGCAGTTCAGCGCCGAGTGCCTGCATCGCATAAAGTTTGTCTGCACTTGCATGTTTGTCAACGACTGCCGTGAAGCGATAACCCCGTTCAGCAGCGATTAATGCTAGTCCTAAACCAGTATTTCCTGAGGTTGATTCAACAATCCAGCCGCCTGGCTTTAATTTTCCCTCAGCTTCTGCTTCTTCAATCATCTGGCGTGCCATACGAACCTTTGCTGTTCCAGTAGGATTAAACTGTTCCATTTTTAACAAGATACGTGCATTTTTATTTCTGGTCGGCAGGGCTAGCAAAGGGGTGTTTCCGATCAGTTGAGAAATTTTAGATTTAATGGATGGGATATTTTGTTGAATATTCATTTTAGTTCTCCATTTATTTTAGTTGAGGTCTGGATAAGCCGTATATTCCTAGAATCAGGAAAATGATGCTGAGAAGTGTTAATGGTAAAAGCTCTGAAACAGAAACGGTTGATGCTTTTGGTTCTGGTTGAAATTCAGGTCTTTTTTGAAAATCTGCGTAGTAGAACGGGGTTTCGTTGAATAGATAGTGATAGTAGAAATTTCTAATGCTCTGGTGATACTTGATAATCTGATCCTGATAATCCAGCTGTGAGAGCAAGTCAGTATTTGCAAAACGATGCAGAGTTGTCTGGGCAGAAACACCAGGTAAAAACCATCCTAAACGGTTAGTCCATTGTTGGCGTTTTAATAAACCTTGACGATAAGCCTGAAAGTCTCGCTCAACGCTTTCATCACCAAGTTGATGAAAAGCAAAATACCATTTCCAGTGAAATGTTGGAGGTAAGGGAGCTGTATCTTTCCATTCAGGGTGATGAATAAAAAATTGTTGCATAGTTATTTCACGTGGAATTTCCCAAGCGGAATGAATGGTTTGTCTTTGAGTGAGCATCAAGTCAACCCCTTGAGCAACGGGAACCTTTCGTGTAATTACCAGATTGGACAATGTTGGTAAAATAAGGGTAAGCATCACCCACAAGCTGACCAGTGTTGTTGCATTGGTGACTGAATGCCAACCTCGGCTGATAATCCACAAGCTTAGACCAAACCAGAACGCCATATATAAAAGCGTAATCGCAATAAAACCCAGTAAGGTCGACAAAGATACGGATAAATATATTGCACCTATAATTAATGGTGTAACTAAGGCAAAAAACACCAGAAGGTAGCGCAGGGCTGCTTTTAGAGTCCAGCTTCTCGCACCAAATCGTGGTAATGAGCCGAGTAAACGTAGCCTCCCTGATTGTTTTTCACTGGAAATCAAATCATGTAATAATGCAATGATAAAAAGTGGTGAAAGATAAATCAGAACAAAGGCAAAATCGAAGCGACCAGGTAAAGTTAGTTCAGGGTTGAAACTTTCCCCTTCGTATAACTGGGCTTGTAGACCTAATGCCCGAATTCTGAGTACATAGGGTGCGACATCTCGTAACCCTAGTGCTGCAAATGCTTCAGCTGGAGGTGCATCCCATGTATAGAAGAATGTATAGTAAGCGGCGTCGCCAGCTTCTCCACCATTTTTTTCTTTCTTGAACCTTTCAGCGAGCAAGGCGACATCTTGTTCATGTAAAGGCTCCAGAGATTCGATGGTATGCTGCTGTTTATGAAGTTCCTTTATACCTAAACCAATAGACAATGTGGAAATGCAGAATAAAAAAACAAGAGTAACAAGCGACAGACGAGAGCGGAAAATAAGCTTTAATTCTGAAAGGATAAGATTCATTTTATTTTCCTCTCAATGATATTGCTGGCTGGTTTGATTAAAAGTAGAAGTAAAATGAACCATAAAAAAAGCATAAGAAAAGGCATGCCCATATGATGGATGCGTTCGGAGGCTGTACTGGGCAAATAATTAAACTCTGGAAATTGTTGCCAATGGCTTTTATCAATACGATTTTCTTTACTTTCATCAGAATCATCTGCATATGTGATCAATTCGGTTTCAAAGCAGTTCAGTCCCTGTACCAATCGGTAACGATAGCTTTCTCCCTCAGCAAGAAAATTATTGAAGTTGTTTAGATCTGATGCGGAGGCTGCCATAGATAAACGTCTAAGTGCCAATACAGGAGTGGTTATAGACCACAGATCTATACGATGGTTTTGCTTATTTTGCTGCTGAACTAACTCATCACGATATTTATTGAATAATTCGGTGGTCATGCGTTCTCCTTCTTCCATCAGGAGACCTTTATAATTTACTGGTAAATCTTCAACTCTGGATACTCCATATTTTTTCAGAACCTTATTTTTGAAATCGGTAAAATAAGGATCATTTTCATCATGACTATCGCCAAGTTCGGCTAGATCTTTCTCTACAGCAATTTGTGTTTCCAGATTGCTCCGTAGTGGAATTTGTGAGTTGACAACATCTGGAATAAAGCGTGGTAACAAGATGACTTGTAACGTCCAGATCGCAAGAAGTCCCAGTAATGCATCACGGTTATTACTTAAAAATGATGAAACTAATGTAATGCCTAATGCCCAGATGAGAAGCCAGATGAAATACGCCGTAATCAATAACCATGTCAGCGGAAAAGAAACAGATTGAGTAAGAGAAATCCAGAGTAATGCTATGACAGCAGGAGAAATAATCAGTATCGAAATCCCTGCCAGAGCAATAAATTTACCTAAAAATATACTTGAGCCACTAACACCTTGGCTTAACATCAGCCGTAAAGTACCTGATTGTCGTTCTCGGGAAATAGTTGCATAACCAATAAAGATTAGTAGAAGGGGAGCTAAAATTTGTAAAACAAATGCAGGACTTAGCTGACCAAAGCGAATCAGCAGAGAAGACTGTCTAACATCACTAAAGTTTGCAGTGTTTTGTCTGTGTGCTTCTAAAAAGAGAGTATGTCCTGTATAGCTGTCGATTCCGGTATCAAAGGTTGAAAGAGGTTCGACTGGACGAAAAAGAAAATGACCAAAATGTGCAACACGATGCGGGTGACGGTCAGGTTGTGACTCAAACTCATGATTTGCTTCATTTTGATAATAAAAACGTTCATCATTGACTGTTTTTCGATATTCATTGGCACTCAGCACAGAAATAAATAGCAATGCGATTAACATCAAGATGGAGACTAAAGCGACTTTGTTTCGCCACATAAATAGCCATTCATCTTTGGCTATCGTTTTTACAGTGGAAAACTTCATCATGAATTTGCCCACCCTGTGTAACGTTGATACAAGTTTTTGATATCAAAACGGGGCATATCATTTACTGCGAGGATTTCCTCTGCCAGTTTTCCATTTGCGATAAAACCGATTCGATCAGCAATTTCAGTGGCACTAAAAAGATCATGAGTAACCATTAAGATTGCAACATTTTGATTTCTTAAAGTTTTAAGTAAATGATTAAACTCATTTGCAGCTTTAGGATCTAATCCAGAGGTGGGTTCATCAAGTAACAATACGGGAACTTTACGAATTAACGCCAGTCCGATAACGACTTTCTGGCGCATTCCTTTAGAAAATCCTGTAACCCGCTTGTCTATGGCTTCTTCTTGCAAACCAGCCTTGATGAGCGATCGGGTTATTTCTTCAGTACTGGCATGCTGACCTGAAAGTTCCAGAAAATAACGGATATTTTCAATAGCGCTTAAATGTTCATATAGCGCCACACTTTCAGGGATATATGCAATATGTTGTAATGCTTCGATACGGGAAGATACAACATCAACCTGATTGACAAGTACCTGACCGGAACTGGGCTGGATAAATCCTAAAAACAGGCTTAAAGTTGTGGTTTTTCCTGCACCATTGACTCCTAAAAGCGCATATATTTCTCCTGAATGTATTGTCAGGTTTAAGTCTTTTAATATGGTTCTATTCTTATAGCCAGCACTGACATTGATTGCTTCTAATAAAATCCTTTGTGATGTGTCGTTGCTTGTCTTTGTATTCTCTAGATTTTCGATATGAGACGGCATCTTAGAGACTCCTATCAATTTATAAAATTTACTGGATATGGAAGTTATTTATCATTTATATGTAAATGATTATTATTTGGTATTGTATGTGTTATGTTATAACATAGCTAAAAGTGGATTAACTGATGTTATAACGTTGCAATATGTAAAGATCATTAATTAATCAGGTTATCTGGGTTTTGATGATTTGTAGATGATTGGAATTACAGTCATAAAATTAATTTAAATTATTAATAAACAATAACTTATAATTATTTGGACAATGCTATGAACAAACAGAGAATAGCTGGGAAAACACGATTCAAGCTAAGTGTATTGGCTAGTATGTTACCAATATTTAGTGCATTTCCCGCTTATGCAGAAGATCAACAAGTAAATTCAGATCAGCAGCATGCATTACCTACGATTACATATACCGCTGAACCGTTAAATAAAGTGAGTGAAGTCAATGTGGGTGCATTTGGTTCTAAAGACTTCCTGGAAGTTCCAATCGCAATTCAAAGCTATGATGCTGAGGATATCAAAGATCGTGCTGCCCGAACGGTCTATGATGTTTTGCAAAATGATGCATCAATTTCGAATGCATCATATGGAAACAGTTTCGATAATTTCCGTTTGCGTGGTTTCGCAATGGATAATTTTAATACGATTCGTCGTGATGGGTTAACTTTGGCTGCTCATCATGATTATGGGCTGGAAAATATTGAACGTATAGACGTGCTTAAAGGACCATCGGGTTTTTTATACGGTCTGAACTCTCCAGGTGGAACGATCAATTACATTATTAAACGACCAACCAAAGATCCATTTACTCAAATAACGCTGCAAGGTTCATCTTTAGAACAGCGTTATATCGCTCTAGATGATAGTCACTCGACTCAGGATGGTCGTTTTGGTTATCGTTTCAATGCTGCCTATGATAAACGCGGAAACTTTGATCATGCATCAGATCTCTCTAGAAAATTTATTGGTTTAGCAACAGATTTTCGACTTAATGATCGGGCTTTATTGCAATTAAATTTTGACTGGTCTGAAAAATCAGTAATTGCCGATCCATTGTTAGTAGCAGATCAAAGTGGTAGAACCAATCCAAATGATCCCTCAACTTATCTTTTACCACCCAAGATTGATCGCCGAGATTTGTTAACTGGCTCATGGTTTAGACATAAAACAGAAGCCTTTAATACAGATGCAAAATTTCAGTTTGATTTGAGTGATAACTGGAAATCTATTATGCAAGCCAATTATTCACGAGTAGAGCGTAATGGTGGATACCAGGATTTAAAAAATATTAAGCAGAATGGAGATATAGGACAAGCCGCCTATAGTGTGTCTCGTGGTGAGATATTTACAGCATATTCACTGCAATCCTATCTGGCAGGAAAGATAGAAACGGGTGTTTTGCAACATGATCTATTTTTTGGTGCTGCATATAAACGGCATGGTGATAAAAGCCCATTCTGGGATGATGTTGGAGGAGAGGGAACAAATCCGTATGATTATTCTGTAGGGAATATTTTAAGACCAGTGCAGCCGCCATTTTATGATTTTGGCCCTAAAAAACCTCAAGATTTTAATTCTAAAATTACTGAAACTTCCATTTTTGCAAGTGATCTGGTCTCTATTAATGAATATTTGCAAGTGCTACTGGGCGGGCGCTATGTTTGGTACCGTTCAAAAAATCAGTCAGCTACAGATATTCCCCAGAGTGAGAATACATTTGTTCCTGCTGCGAGTTTAATGTTTAGACCCACTACCAATATTTTGACTTATGTCAGTTATTCAAAAGGTTTTGAACGTGGAGGTAATGCTCCATTTAGCGCAAATAATGCAAATCAACCTATGGGAACGATCAAATCAGAACAATTTGAAATTGGTTTAAAAACCAAGCTGACAGATCGTTTGAATTTAGGCTTTGCTGCGTTTGATATCCGTAGAGATGCGAATTATCTGAATTTATCAAATGATTATGTGAAAGATGGGGAATATAAGCATAGAGGCGTAGAGTTGGAGTTAACTGGTAAAGTAACGAATGACTTAACTCTACTGGCAAATCTGGCATATCTGGATACTGAGTTAAATAAGGTAACAGATCTAAGTACATTGGGTAAACGTAGTGAAGGAACACCGAAGTGGAAAGGCTACCTAAATGCAAATTATCGTTTACCGGTTTTACCAGAGCTTTCCATCGACGCTGCTTACAGCTATGTTTCGAACCGCGCAGTAAATGCTCAGAATGATGGCTTTATTCCCAGCTATAGTTTGATTGATGCTGGTCTAAAATATGACGCTAATATACAAAAGACTCCTGTAACTTTCCGCCTGCTAGGTAAGAACCTTTTTAATAAATATTATTATTCAAGTGCTGTGGATTCCGGTTTAGCGATTGGTCAACCTCGTGAAGTTGTCTTTTCAGCCGAAGTCAAATTTTAGGTGGGACGTTAAAAATGCAACATTTAAATGCATTAAGGCATCCCTTGGTTGAAAGAATTTTGTCCCATTATCCAGATGAAATCTTTCAGTTGATTCGGGGAATAGGATCACCATTACATCTGGTTTTCCCAAAAATTTTTGTTGAAAATATACAGCGCTTTAAAAAAGTACTGTCTGATGCAGAAGTGGATTCAACTGTATTATTTGCCAAAAAATCCAATAAAGCGGATTGCTTTATTCAGACTTGTCGAGAACAGGAAATCGGTGTTGATGTTGCAAGTATTGGTGAATTAAGTAAAACACTTAGCTTAGGCATTAGAGGTGATTCGATCGGTGTATCTGGTCCTGAAAAAGATTTAGCTTTACTTCAACTCGCCGTGCAGCATGAGTGCCTGATTGCTATTGACTCTCTGAGTGAGTTAAACAAACTATTATATTTGACTGAACATTCGCATAAAAAATGCAGAATTTTATGTCGAGTTGTTATTCCCGAATATGAAAAAACTCGTTTTGGATTGAGCCCAGCTGAGTTAGAGCAATTGTTTAAAATCTGTTTATCTCATTCAACACGGATAGAATTGTTCGGATTTTCGTTTCATCTTTCTGGATATGATATTGGTGCTAGAGCTCGTGCAGCCAATTTTTTAATTGAATATTGTTTAAAGGCCCGACAACTGGGTTTAACCTCATGCCATTGTGTGGATATTGGTGGAGGCTTTCCAGTCCAGTATGTAGAACAACAGGCATGGGATGATTTTCAACGTTATGATATTGCTAAACATTATCATGCAGAAAAACATTTTAAAGATTTTTATCCTTATGCAAGTCCTTGTACTGGTGCAGATAGTCTAAAAGCGATTTTAGAGTTCGATGTTGAATCCGGAATATCTCTGAAACAAAAGCTGAAACATCACCATCTTCATTTGATTATTGAGCCAGGACGAGCCTTATTAGATCAGGCTGGATTGAGTGCATTTCGGATTCAGGGCATAAAAAACAAAAAGTTGGAAAAAGAACAGTATGCCATCTTAACAGTGGAAGGGAGCAGTTTTAGTCTCTCAGAACAGTGGTTTAATACCGAGTTTTTGCCTGATCCCGTTCTCCTCACCAGAAAGCCTTTAACTCAGAAAGAGTTTATTGCCTGTATTGCAGGTGCTAGTTGTTTGGAAGTTGATATGCTGAGTTGGCGAAAGATCAGATTTCAACAAATAGCAAGTTTAGGCGATTTGTGCATTTATTTAAATACAGCAGGTTACCAGATGGATTCTAATGAGTCTTCATTTCACGAATCAAAGATTCCTCTCAAAGTTGTAGTTGAATTAAATAATGAAAAGTTTGATTGGCATATCGATGATCAGACGCGCCATGTCCAGGATATGAATTTTATAAATAAAATAGAGAGTGTCATAAAATGAATCGACAAGAAGAAAATAAACAAGATTTTGTAGATGAAGAAAAATCAAAGGGATTATTGATTTTGTCACAGCAAAGTTTAGATGCTTTACCGATAAATCTTGAAGATATTTTGGTCGTAGTGCAGTCTGCTTTTATAGGACTTAGGCAAGGTTCAGATAACCCTCAAAAAACAATCATACAACCAGTTGATCAACGCTCAATTTCTTATTCAATGGTCGGTAGTGACAGTACCAGTCAAACGGTTGGTTTTAAAGTGGTATATGAGTTTGATCCGCTACGTAAGCTTGATAGCTACAACTTTCATTCTTTTATTTTCTTGTGTGATGATAAAACTGGTCAACCGATTGCATTAATGGATGTTGTCAAACTTGGGCCTTTACGGACTTCAGCAACATCAGCACTTATGGCAAAAGCAGCTTGCCCTGATGCAAGAACCGCTTTAGTTGTTGGAACAGGTATACAGGGTCAAATGGCTTTCCCGATGCTTGTGACTGCGATGCCTCATTTAGAAAAATTACAGATATTTGGTCATTACACTGAAGGTATTCAGGTCGCCAGAGATAATTTGAGACGTTATTTCCCAGATCGGGATATAGAGGTTGTGTCATCGCTAGAGCAAGCCGCAAATGATGCTGACATCATACTTGGTGTTGCAGGTGCTTCTGCCAGACAACAAGTCAGGCATGCATGGATGAAGCCCAATAGTGTTGCTGTGCTTGTTGGTTATGGTGTAGATGCCGATGTGTTTCAGCAGGCTAACTGTTTAATTACAACAGATATTGAACAAATGAAAGTAACTTGTGGTGACTTGCTTGGAACTGATCAACTTTTACCAGAGGTACATGCGGAATTGCCTGATATTTTGCTTGGTCGCAAAACAGCAAGGAAAACGACAGACGATATTGTTTTTGCCTATAACAGTGGAATGGTGGTTACAGATATTGCACTAGGACGTTATCTGGTAGAACAGGTACAAAAAAATCCTGAACTTGGGCAGAGGGTAAAATTATGGTAAATCAACCGAATAACTTTGCATCAAGTTGGCGTAAAGATATTTATCCAATTATCTGGCTGGCATTACCGTTGATTTTAACCAATTTTGCTTACGTCGCTTTGACCACAATTGATATTCTGGTTTTAGGTTCACTCGGGGTGAAAGAAATTGCAGCAGGTGGTTTGGCTATTGCTTTATTCAATCAGTTGCGTACGACAGGAACGGGGCTGGTGACAGGTGTCAGTAACTTGGTCGCTGAAGCCAATATACGTCAGGACAGACAAGAGATACAGTCTTTATTGGTCAGTGGATTGTTTTGGGCAACATTATCAAGTCTGGTGTTTTGTATTATTATTTTTCTTCTCAAGAAACCGTTACTTTGGCTAGGGCAAGATGCTGAGATAGTTTCTCTAACAGTACATTTTTTAATAGTAATGGCACCTGGAATGTTCCCATGTCTGTGGTTTCAGACTCTGAGACATTTTACAGTCGGGTTGAAGTATCCAGGACCTTTACTGGCAATTACCATTATTTCTATTTTTCTGACACTATTTTTTAATTTTGCTTTCGTTTTTGGAAAATTTGGATTTCCAGCTTTAGGATTTCTCGGTGTTGCATTGACAACCAGCATCGTTTTTTTCTTATCTTTTCTGATGTTTTTAATCGTTGTTTTAAAAAACAGGGTGTTATCCGAATATTTTATATTTGAAAAAATAAAATTTGATGTAAATGCAATTCGTTCGGTTTGGAAGCTGGGTTTACCTATAGCAGGAACATATGCATCAGAAGCTGGGTTTTTTAGTGTACTGACTTTATTAATCGGAACATTGGGGGTAAATGCCTTAGCTGCCCAAACAGTTATTAACCAGATCATTTATATCGTTTTTATGATATCGGCAGGGATTTCACATGCATCTTCAATTTTAATCAGTGAAGCTTATAGTGTGAAAGATTATGTACGTGCTAAACGTTTGGGATATACAGGATTAAGTATTGGATGTATCTGTATGTTTTTCATTGCTATACCTTATCTTCTTATCCCAGAACAAATTATCCAGATTTTCTCTTCGTCGGATAAGTCATCAGATACAGGATTCTTTACCATCATGGTCACTGGTCTTGCGATTGCTTCCTTGTTACAAGTATTTGATTCTATGCAGAATATTGGGAATGGTATTTTGAGGGGAATTGGTGATACTGTCAGTCCTTTTAAACTCTCAATTATTGGTTATTGGCTGGTTGGTCTGCCTGCTGCTTACATACTTGGCAAAGTTTTGCCATTTAATATTTATGGTGTCTGGTATGGTTTGATGATTGGTTTGGCATTTACTTCTTTGTTATTGATCTACGCATTTAATAAACGCCTTAAATCGCTGTCTGTTCAAACAGCAGATAGATGAGTTAGGAGTATGTGAAATATGATGAGTGTAAACAATGATGTTGATACATTACTTAGGAAAGAGATCCATCATTTGCCGAATTATGATTCTGGGCTTGAGCCTGAGAAACTCAAAACAAGGTTTAATCTGGAAAATATTATTAAACTTTCAACGAATGAAAATCCTTTAGGAATATCGCCTAAAGTTCTCGATTATCTGAATGATCATGTAAATGTTTTAGGACAATATCCAGATCCAGAAAGTAAGGTGCTTAAGCAAAAACTAGCCGAGAAGTTGGGTGTCAAAACCGCGCAGATAGTAATCGGGAATGGTTCTGAAAATATTCTGGAAATGTTATGTCAGACTTTTCTAAATCAAGGTGATCAGGTGATTACACAGTCACCTTGCTTTGGTTTATATGAAATATTTCCACTTATGATGGGAGCCAAAATTCATAAAGTTTTAAATGATGATTCATTTAAAGTCGATCTGGATACATGGTTATATGCCCTGAAACAGTTTACCCCGGTAAAAATGCTTTTGCTAAGCAATCCCTCCAATCCAGCAGGGAATATTTTTTCTCAAACTCAGTTACTGCAACTTATACAGACTTTATCAGACGATACTTTACTCGTACTTGATGAAGCGTATTATGAATATGCAGTTGCCAATGACGCTTATCCTGCCGACAGTATTTCTCTTTTACAAGAGCATGCTGGATGTCCATGGATTGTACTTAGAACTTTTTCTAAAGCCTATGCTTTAGCTGGATTAAGAGTTGGATATGGTATCGCTTCAGATCTAAAAATAATCGAGGCTTTAAATAAGGTCAGAACTCCATATAACATCAATTTCCTGGCTCAAAAAGCGGCAGAGGCTGCAATGGACGATGCAGATTTTTTACAAAAAAGTGTTAAACATGTATTACATGAGCGTGAAAAACTGCAGTCGAGCTTAAGCAGGCAACGGGTTTTTTATGTGCCATCTGATGCCAATTTTCTTTTTATAAAAACCAATAAACTGGCAACAGAGATTTCTGGCGAATTGAATAAAAATGGAATAATCGTGAAGCCCTGGAAAGAGCGAGGTTATGAAAACTATATGCGGGTTTCTATTGGCTTGGAAAAGGAAAACAAAATATTTGAGGAAACCTTTTTTAGAATAATAAATATGCTATAGGTTTTGATATTATTTAATTTATTTTGATTCTCTGAGTTAATTATTTAAGAAGTAGAAAATATTAATATCACAGCTACTTCTTAAATTGAAATTTATTATTTATTTAGCCATCTCCATAGTGTCGTACGGCTGATACCAAGTAATGTTGCTGCCTGTAAATGATTGCCATTAGCCATTTTTAATGCAGCAGTTGCCTTATCAAATTGAGTTTTCAAATTTTCAAAAGGTGCTTTCGGAGATGTATGTGGATGAAGAATATTTGCTGGTAACGTCTGGTCAGCGTCATCCGATATTGAATGTTTTGTAAAAATGTCAGGTAATTCTTCATATAGCAGGTTTTGATCAATAGGTGTGGCAAGTGTTGGTAAAAGAATGGCTACTCGTTTTGCAACACTTTCTAGTTCACGGATATTACCTGGCCACAGGTATTGATTTAAAATACTTGAAAGCAGATGCTGAATCTCATCCAAAACAGCATGATTTTTAAAATTTTTAGTTAAGCTGGATTTGAGAAAATTATTAAAAAGCAATGCGATATCATTTTTTCGCTCCCTTAGTGGAGGAAGCCTGAGTTCCAGAGTATTTAAGCGATAGTATAAATCCTGTCTAAACTGTTTAAGTGCAACAAGGTCTTTTAAAGGTTGATGTGTAGCGGCAATAACACGTATATCAATCGGGATAGGTGTATTCGAACCTAATCTGGTAATTGCCCTTTCTTGTAAAACACGTAGTAAACGGGTTTGTAAGGATAAAGGCATATCACCAATTTCATCAAGGAAGAGCGTTCCTTTGTGTGCGGACTCGATTAAACCGCGTCTTCCTCCACGCTTTGAACCTGTAAATGCACCATCATCATGACCAAATAATTCACTTTCGATCAGTGTTTCAGGAAATGCTGCGCAATTAATGGCAATAAATGGCTGATTTGCACGATGACTTTCATTATGTATGGCTTGTGCAAAAAGCTCTTTGCCTGTACCACTTTCACCCATAATAAGGATATCAAATTCTGATTTTGAGTAACGTTTGGCTTTATTTATGGTATTTTTAAGTGCAACACTATCACCTTGAATAGTGCCAAAATGATGTCTTGCAGTAAATTGTCTTTTACGTTCAAACATTCTCAGTTTGGTGTCTGCAGTATAAATTGTCCCGGCATCATGCAGAGTGATGGCCGCACCAACGATTTGTCCATTTTCAAAAATAGCGGCTTTATGACTGACCCAATCTCGATTATCCAGTTGTAAGACTGAAGAGGGGATTTCATCTTCCGTATGATGTTGTAGAACATCTTTTAAGGATAATTCGGGTTGTACTTCAGATAGTGTTCTCCCACGAAGATCATGACTTTCCACAGAAAGTATCTTTTTCATGGCGTGATTGATAGCAATAATTTTTTCTTGACTGTTTACTGCGACTACAGCTTCGGGCAAGGTCTGCAAGACACTATTTAACTGCTCAAATCTGGTCTGTTCTAGATGAGCTACTCGTCCAACCTCTAAAGCCTGATCTAAAGCGATACGTATACTTTCTAAAGAATAGGTGAGTATGGCTTTCATGGCAGCCTTTTGAGCCAGTTCAACGATAATACTCGAACCCAAAACGACTTCTACACCTTTATCTTTAAGCTTTTGAATACATGCTTGTGCTTCACGTGGTGTTTTATAATGATACTGAGTTAGGTTTAATAACAATAAACTTTTTAAATCATCGAGCGAAGGTATGGCATCACCATAAGTAATAACACCAACATTTGGACTGATTTCTTTCGCCTTGATCAGCGCCTTCATCAAGTCATAACCAGAGACATCAATACTTACAACAGGTGTTTGAATACCATCACGTAATATACTTGCATTTGACCCCGCACTTAAAAATACATCTACATTGGCAGCGCTGATCCGTTCATTTGCAAGGCTGAGTACTTGCTCAAAACTTGCATCTATAGTTTCTATTTGAGCTCGAAAGGCATACTCCTCAATGATCGGTTTGGAAAAAGTTCTCAGTAAATGATGGCTCATAAAACAGATACGAGGCATATAATTATTTTTACTGTTTATATTTTGCATGGTGGTCATGTGTACTCTTCGTTAAATATAGATCCGTCTATATCTTGAATAATAAAATTTAAAGAGATGTCCAGATGTATTTGAGTATGATTAAGCTCAGCTATTTAGGGTAGCTATCGATTACATTTCATAGAATCCATTTT
>NZ_OOGT01000380.1 GCF_900323515.1 Acinetobacter stercoris
TTGCCTTGTACAAGGTCAAATATCCTTTAAATTTGATATATTATGTTTAAAAATAAATCATATTTTGATAAATTTCTTCTTAATTGAATATCATAATTTTTCTATGAAACATCTTAAAGTTGTTGCTGCTGTGATCCATCATGAAGGTAAAATTTTATGTGCTCAAAAAGGTACACATAAATACGATTATTTAGCCAATAAATTTGAATTCCCTGGTGGCAAAGTAGAGTCAAATGAATCTAATGAAACAGCCATTATCAGAGAAATTAAAGAAGAATTAAATTTATCAATCAGTACGGAAAAGTTTCTNACTACNGTCAACCATNNNTATGAAGACTTTAGTATTGAATTAACNGCCTTTTTATGTAAAACCAATTCAATAGATGATTTAATATGTAAAGAACACCAGGCTATNGTCTGGTCTGATTTACTTNATTTGAAGAGTTTGGAATGGGCTGCNGCTGATATTCCAATAATTGAGCATCTACTTTCTAAAAAATACTAAATATGTCAAAAACTTATCAAGACTTATTACCTGGTACAGTGNTAAATAACAATGAACTTTGTGAATTATTTAAATGNTCACCACAAGGTGGCATGCGTCGGGCCAAAAAAACGAACACTTTAGTCATTGTTTCAAATCATGTTGAATCTATCTACGAAGATAAATGGGTTGGCGATNTANTGCACTATACTGGTATGGGGCGTAAAGGTGATCAAAAACTAAATACTCAAAATAAAACTCTTGCTGAAAGTAATACTAATGGTATTTCTGTGCATTTATTCGAAGTATTTAAAGATACTGAGTATTTATATCAAGGTCAGGTTAANTTGGTTGAGAAGCCTTACCAGCAAGAACAACCAGATGAAGATGGTAATAATAGAACTGTTTGGGTATTTCCAGTAAGATTACAATCTGATCATAGCTCAGTCAGTTTGGAGCAAATTGAATTAGCTTCGAANACTAAGCAAANAAAACTAAGAAAGAAATCTATTGAACAATTAGTTAAAGATGCTGAAGCTTCAGCACAAGTTGATGTTGGTTATAGAAATACTCAGACAAAGTACTACATTCGTTCCGATTCAGTATCTCAGCTAGCCAAAAAATTAGCTCAAGGAATATGTCAATTATGTGAGCAACCTGCNCCATTTTTAGATAAAAATAAAGAACCATATCTAGAAACACATCATATAGANTGGTTAGCAAACGGCGGTGNTGATACGCCAGAGAATACNGTAGCACTTTGNCCTAANTGNCATAAAAAAATGCATATNGTAAATAGCCAAGATGATAAAAAAAACCTGTTAATTAGAAATGCTAATCTTATTAAGAATACGAGCTTAAAATGAAACTTACATTTAATTTTGCCTTTTTTTCCTCTTTAACTTTAGGCTTTCTTTTTGTCACAGGACGTGCATATATTGAAGGGTTAGTGCTTAACTCAGGAATTGATTATAAAAACCTGGGCCTTGAGTTTACAGATTATACTTTTTATGGTTTTTTATATAGTCTACACAAACTGTTATTCTTA
>NZ_OOGT01000149.1 GCF_900323515.1 Acinetobacter stercoris
ATTGTATTGTATGTCTTTTTAATATTATGGCTAAATAGATGCTGTAAAAAAAATATTATTACAAAAAATAAATCCATATGTGCTTCAATTTTTTTAATTTTATTCTTAATTATTATTTTTTTACCATCAATGAAAGGGAAGAAATTTGAAAATAATATTCATTATAGTGTGGTGAGAAATAGTCTTGGTGTATATACAAATTATATATGTAGTCTTTTTAAAAGTAAGACTAGTTATATGGGGGTAAAATATAAAGAGTATCAAATAAAAAAAATAAATGGTTCTGTAAATGTTATTTTTATTATGGGTGAAAGTGCAAATTTTCAACACATGTCCTTGTACGGATATGAAAGAGATACGACACCATTTTTGAAATCATTAGTTCATTCTGATCAATTTAAATATTATCATGGTGTTTCTCGTGGGTTTTCAACACGTATCGGTGTTCCATTAACTTTAAATGTAATTCAAGAACCAGATAATGTAGAACAATTATTATCATTGCAAACAAATTTATTTCATTTGGCAAAAAAAAATGGTTACAAGACATTCTATTTATCTAATCAAAAATCAGGTGTTTTAGCATCCTTAGTTAATTCCCGGGAAATTGATGAATTCCATGATGTATTTTCAAAAAAAATTCCACAAGATACCCAACATGATACGCGGCTAATAGATTCTTTAAATCAGTTTAATATTATTAATAAATCAAAAGAACCATTTTTTATTGTATTACATCAGCGAAATCACCATTTTGCTTATCAGGATAATTATCCAAACCAGTATCATGTTTATAAAAAATCTTTGAATGAGAATGAAAAATTGATAGATACATATGATAATTCGATGCGTTTTCAGGATGATTTTATTAAAAAATTAATTCAAATGGTAGATAATGTTAACCATAAACCAATACTAGTAGTTTACACATCAGATCATGGTGAATTATTTGGTGAAAAAGGTTTATGGGGACATGGTGCACCAGTTCTTAATTCTGCAGGTGTTCCAATATTTATCTATGCTAATGCAAGTGCCAAGACTTGGATTAACAATACTAATTTACCTGATCAATGTGCATTGGGGAATTATCATTTAGGCAAGTTTATAGCGAGAGCATTAGGCTGGGATATCAAAAATCCAAACGAATCTAAAAACTTTTATGTAAATATAAATTTACCTTATGATGAAGTGGATGGATATAAAAAATTTACTCTGTCTGAAGTAGAGAAGGAGCTTTGTCATCATACTGAATAATTAGCATAACAGACTTTCAAAAAAGCCACTAAGATATTAGTGGCTTTTCACAATAATTAAAACTCTAAAAATTAATACTTTTTAAAGCCCTTATTGAATCCCAAAGGTTTGCGTTGACCTGAACGCTCATTGCGATTATCACTATCGTAGCCGTTACCACCACGGCGTTCATAGCTATTTCCACGTTCAGAACGATTTTCGCTACGCTCTTGGCGATATTGGTTGCCATGTCCCTGACTTTCATGATGGTGATTATTATCACCTTCATTATCACGGCGTTGTTGACGTAGATAGCCGCCGCGGCGTGCAGCCATAGGTTTCTCTTGCATACGTTCGTTACGGCGTTTTGCCATACCAAATAGACCAGTACCTTGACGTGGTTTAAGCTCAACGATTTTAGTCAAATTGTCGATGTCTGCTTTATCTAGTTCCATCCAGCGACCAGTACGTAATTCGCGAGGTAAAATAACAGTACCGTAACGGGTACGAAGCAGGCGGCTTACTTTTAAACCTTGTGATTCAAAAATACGGCGGACTTCACGATTACGTCCTTCTTTGACTACAACCTGAAACCAGCGGTTAATCCCTTCACCACCAATTTCAGTAAACGATTCAAATTTTGCAGGACCATCATCCAGAACGACACCATTCAACATATTTTGACGTATTTGAGGTGTCACTTCGCCCATAACACGTACAGCATATTCACGTTCAATTTCATTTGAAGGATGCATTAAGCGGTTTGCCAATTCACCATCATTAGTGAAAAGTAATAAGCCCGTAGAGTTAATATCCAGGCGCCCAACCATAACCCAACGGTCATTTGCAATAGTAGGTAAATGATCAAAAACGGTTGGACGGGATTCAGGGTCATTGCGTGAGCAAATTTCACCCTCTGGCTTGTAATATATAAGTACGCGGCGGCGAATTTCATCTTCAATCTGGAACTGAACTTTTCGACCATCGATGCGAAGCTCATCACCTGGTTCAATTCGTTCACCTACTTGAGCAATTTGACCGTTGACACTAACACGTCCAGCAGCAATGACTTCTTCCATATAACGGCGAGAACCCAATCCTACACGCGCTAATACCTTTTGCAATTTTTCACTCATGACAGTATAACCTTAGAAATAATCATCAACAGTTCACCTATTTAGGACTTTGGTGTCTTTGCATCCAAAGCCATAAATGCTTCCTTGGCATCCTGTAGGGGAGGCAATTGATCAAGCGACAGCAGACCAAATGCATTCAAAAATTGAGGCGTTGTCACTAACAACGCAGGTCTTCCTGGGAGTTCGCGGAAACCAGATTCTTTAATCCAGTTCCAATCAAATAAAGTCCTCAATATCTGACTATTATTTGTCACTCCACGAATTTGCTCAATATCAGCTCGGGTCACGGGCTGATGATAAGCGATCACTGCTACTGTTTCTAACAGTGATGGTGATAATTTGGTTGGTCTTTCTGGCCAAACCTGTGCAATAACGTTGCGATATTTGGCACGAACCTGAAATCTATAACCCTGAGCAGATTCTACAAGTTCGATTGAGCGACCATGTTGCAATACCGCCAATTGAGCTAAATATTGGCGTAACTGCTGTTTACTATACTGATTCTGAAAAGCTTCTTTTAAGCGAGCGATAGAAACAGGTGCATCACTGGCAAAGATAATCGCTTCAAGTTGCATTAAAATTTCATGATGCAGTTCATCGACATGAAAAGTATTTTGTTGATCGGCTGTCATAAAGAAACCCCTTGAATTGCTAAAGGAGCATCAATACCAGTCGCAACGATATTGACTTTTTGCTGACGGGTAAGCTCTAAAATCGCCATAAAAGTCACAACCATCCCCATTTTACCTTGGCTTGGTCTAAGAAGTTGATCAAAACGGAATATATCGCCTGAATCCAGCATTTGTTCAATGTAGGCAATGCGCTCTTCAAGTAATACAGGTTCTTGCTGAATTTGATGGGTAACTGGCTCAGGACGATTAAAAATGCAGAACATTGCATCACGTAGCATATCAGCTTGGTAGCCTTCATAGCTTTTAGCAATATGTCCAATAGCCACATTTGTTGAAAAGGTATCACGTTCTAATATTGGCATTTGCCCTAAACGTGTTGCAGCTTCTTTTACACGTAAATAGGTTTCTAAACGATCAATCAATTCTTGTTTTGGATCTTTTTCGATATGTACAGATTGTGGTTTAGGTAATAACAAACGAGACTTTAGATCTGCAAGCAAGGCTGCCATCACCATATAGTCAGCAGTCAATTCAATATTTAAAGATTTCATGCTGTCCATATACGATAAATATTGAGTCGCAATAGGTGCAATATCAAGTTGTAGTAAATCAAAACCACTCTTTTGAATGAGGTAGATTAAAAAGTCGAGTGGTCCTTCGAAATGTTCAAGTAAAATTTCGAATGCAGCTGGGGGAATATATAAATCTTCAGGAATCGTATCTTGCCACTCATCGAGTACACGAATATGTGGAGCAGATTCCATCAAGTCATGGATTTCTTGATTCATTACAGTTATTAGCCACGCGAATTTTCAAAGGCATGATGTATCCAGAGAATCACTCTTCGGAGGATATAAGGAGATGAGTGACAGTCGAATTGCGTATAGAAAGTAAAGCTATTCTAGAATAAAAATACGTACGAATAAATTACTAAAAGGGAAAAACATTAAAAAAACTTGAAATAAATAGACAGTATTTTTTTACATGATACTACCTTAGAGATAATCTGATAAAAAAATAATCATATTTTACTAGAGATATTCAATGCTTATACGTTATATAAGTATGATATGCGAGTAAAAGAATTCTGATTATGAAAAATTTTAACAAAACACAAGAAAATGAATATGGGCAATTGATAGGAGCAGAAGTCTTAAATCCACTGCCAACACATTTTCTAGCTGAAAATTTGACAGCTGAAAATGTTTCTTTAAGGTTGCTTGATCCATCTGATATTGATCAGGAACAATTAAAGCAGATTTGGAAAGCTGTTAGTCAGGAACCTGATCGGAGATGCTGGACGTATTTACCTTACTCAGGATTCGAGTCTGAATCAGAGTTGCAGATTGCACTGGAGTCAAGTTTTGGTTTTAAAGGGGCTATTCATTATCTGATTTTGGTTAATGGGCAAGCAGTGGGCTGGATCGGATTATTAAATTTACGACCTAAAGATCATGTAGTAGAAATAGGTAATGTTTATTTTTCGCATCGAATGAAACAGTCTACAGCATCAACTGAAACGATTTACTTGCTTTTAAAAGCCTGCTTTGAGCAGGGATTTAGGCGTGTAGAGTGGAAGTGCGATGATTTAAATGAACCTTCGAAACGTGCTGCGAAACGGTTTGGTTTTACATTTGAAGGAACTTTTCGTCAAGATCGTATTAACAAGGGGCGAAATCGAAATACGACATGGTTTTCTATTTTGGATGAAGAATGGAAGTCACTAGATAAAGCTTATAGTGCCTGGTTGAAGTCAGATAACTTTGATGTGGATGGACAGCAAAAGATTCGTTTGGGCGATTTTATACAACTCTACAAATAGTGATAAAGGGTAGAATACATTGAATGAAGCGCTTATTCAAAAGCGCTTACATCACCTACACCACGACGGATAATTTCAGGATTGTCTCCAGATAAGTCAACGATACTTGTTGTGCTTAATGTACCTAATCCACTATCAATAAAAACATCAACTCTTTTACTTAGCTGGTTTTCAATATCATATGGATCATCGAGTGGTTCATCTTGACCAGGTAAAATGAGTGTACTGGTTAAAAGGGGTTCTCCAAGTTCTTTTAAAAGCATTTGGCAAACTGGATTACTTGGGATGCGTAATCCAATAGTTTTCTTTTTGGGGTGCATCAAACGGCGAGGAACTTCACTGGTTGCTGGTAAAATAAAAGTTGTTACAGCAGGGGTATTGGCTTTTAACAAACGATACATGGCATTGTCCACTTTGGCATAAGTCGCAATGTCAGATAAATCGGCACAAATAATTGCATATTGATGCTTTGGTCCTAATCCACGAATTTGTGCAATGCGTTCCATCGCATTTTTATTTCCGATCTGACAACCAATAGCATAAGCAGCATCAGTAGGGTAGACCACAACATCTCCAGCACGAATCCGTTCTACTGCCTGATCGATCAAACGAGCTTGAGGATTATCAGGGTGTATTCTTAAGTGCAACATATTTTGTCTCCCGAATGTACTCAAGTTTCTATTATGTAATGTGATTTCAATAGGTTTCAATCAGTAAGCGATTGATTTATGTAAATCTGGATTATAGATATCATAAAGTGTTTGCCAGAACATATCTTATATTTGAAATATTAATAGATGCTAATCAAGCATTGACCGATTAAACTCATCACTTTGTAATATTTTGCCACTTCGAGTGCATGCACAAATACAGCGAATAAAGTATTCAGCATCTCGTGGGAGTCTGGCTTTACCATCAAAATATTTTTGTACCTGGCTATATACATTATCTTTAAAAGTTGAGCCATCTCCCCCTTCACCAGTAAGGTTGTCTAGCGACACTCTAAATTTGCGACCAAATGCCTGAGAAAACAACCATTCAATTGCCTGAGGTTTAATTTCTACCTGTTCAAAAAGGGCTTGTTGTTCTTTTGTTCTGCCATCAGGTGCATACCAGTAGCCTAAATCTGGGAGTAAGCGCCGTTTATCACCGGCAATCGTCCAGTGACTAATTTCATGTAAGGCGCTGTTAAAAAAACCGTGTGCAAATTGAATACGTGCTGGGCTATTGTTTTCAGCTGGAAAGTATTCAGGTTCAAAATCACCACGAACTAGTATCACATTTAAGTGGGAAAACCAGTGATTAAAGTGTAAGATAAGCCAATCAACCTGCTCGGTTTCTGTTTTTAGACTAGCCCATGGTGAGCGTTGCACTAGGTCTAAATCCAAAGCAGAATCAAGCGTTGTAAGGGGCTTGATAGGTAATGAAGTTGTTATTTCAGGTTGCGGCTGCAACAGATGCATGACTTATTTCCCCAATTGATCTGTCTAAATAAGTACAAAATTGTATCTTAATCTTTGACAGAGTACCGATGAATTTGTAGAATTGCCGCCTTAATTATGTCAGCAAATACCTTTCCGGCACAGATTGAGCCGTTTAAATGGGCTGAACAGGGCTTTACATGGTCAGGTACACTGCCATTGTCTCGCTTTGCTCGTATTGCCCGTGAAGCTGTTGGGTCAATTGATAACCAATTGATCAACATAGACTGTAAACTATCAATGGATGCGTATCATCGTATCGTGTGGTTAGATGGTCGAGTTGAAACGAAAGTTCCAATGGAGTGCCAGCGTTGTCTGGAAGCTGTTGAAATTTCTCTCGTTTCTGATTTTCATCTAGCTCTGGTGGATGATGAGTCACTGATAGAGCGCTTGGATGAGGATGCTGATTTCATCGTTTTGGGTGAAAGTGAATCAACAACCAAAGGGGATTATACGACCCCTGCGACGATTGATTTATTAGCACTTTTAGAAGATGAATTGTTATTGCTGGTGCCTTTATCTCCTAAGCATGACGCTTGTGAGCATAAGCATCAGCCTACCGTTCAGGACATTGTCGAAGAAAAACGTGATAATCCGTTTGATGTTTTGGCAAGTTTGAAGGGTAAACTTAACTGATTTGTGTTATACTGTTAAGTTAAGACAACCGAATTTGTTCTGATCCATTTTTTCGATCTTTGTAAGGAGCCATCATGGCCGTTCAGCAAAACCGTAAAAGTCGCTCTCGCCGTGACATGCGCCGTTCACATGACGCTTTAACCGAGAATGCATTAACTGTAGACCAAACTACTGGTGAAACTCATCGTCGTCACCACGTAACTAAAGATGGTTTCTACCGTGGTCGTCAATTATTCGCTAAAGCAGCTGATGCTGAATAATTGAACAGACATTAAGCATCAGGCTTAAGAAAAATTGGGAGCGAAAGCTCCCTTTTTTTGTTCTTTTTCGCAATTATCATTGCCAAAATTAAGTGTTAAATTTGCCCCCAGAAAAAAGCTAAGATGAGAGCTTGTGAAAATTTCATCTTTTTTTGAATATGCATAAGCTCTGAATAAAGGATTTTTTATATGTCTGCTAAACGACTCGAGCAAGCCGCTCAAGCAACAAAAACTGCATTTGTGTTTCCTGGTCAGGGTTCACAAAAAGTCGGCATGCTGGCTGAACTCGCACAGCAGTTTAGTGGTGTGACTGATACATTTGCAGAAGCTTCTGAAGCTATCGGATTTGATTTATGGCACATCGCTCAAAGCGGTGAGGGTCTGGATCAAACTGAAAATACACAACCTGTTTTACTTACTGCAAGTATTGCATTGTGGCGTGTATGGCTGGAGTTAGGCGGGCTTGCACCAAGATATTTGGCTGGGCATTCATTAGGTGAATATAGCGCCTTAGTTGCTGCTAATTCGATGTCTTTAGCTGATGCCGTTAAATTGGTTAACCTTCGTGGTAAATTAATGCAAAGCGCAGTTCCTCAAGGTGAGGGGGCGATGGCAGCTATTTTAGGTCTGGATGATGCTAAAGTGATTGAGCTTTGTCAGGCTGTTTCTAAGACAGGTAACGGTTCTGTAGAGGCTGCAAACTACAATGCTCAAGGGCAGGTTGTTATTGCTGGTACTGCGTCACTTGTTCAGGATGTTATGACCCAGGCAAAAGAACAATCTGGTAAAGCTATTGCCCTTCCGGTGTCTGTCCCATCTCATTGTTCATTGATGAAACCTGCTGCTGAAAAGTTTGCTGAGGCATTGGAACAAACTGCTATTGAGTTGCCAAGCATCCCTGTAATACAAAATGTTAATGCTGGTATCGCTACAAATGTAGCAGATTTACGTCAGGCATTGACCCAGCAATTATATCAGTCAGTACAATGGACCAAGACAATGCAATACCTTCAAGATCAGGGTGTCCAGTATATTGTTGAATGTGGTCCAGGTAATGTACTTGCAAATCTGGCTAAACGCTTACCAAATATTGAAAAAGCATTCCCGATTGATACTAAAAGTCGTATGGAAGATGCACTAAATGCCATCTTGGTGGCAGAGGGAAAAATTGCATGACACAAGAACGTAAGGTTGCATTGGTTACAGGCGCAAGCCGTGGAATTGGTGCTGCGATTGCACAACAATTGATTCAGGATGGTTATTTTGTAGTTGGTACAGCAACATCTGAATCAGGTGCAGAAAAGTTAACGACTGCATTTGCGGAAAATGGTACTGGCGCGGTTCTTGATGTGCGTGATGGAGCAGCAATTGATGCTTTGGTTTCTGACATTGAGCAAAAATACGGTCCGGTACTTATCTTGGTGAATAACGCTGGCATCACTAAAGATAACTTATTACTACGCATGTCGGAAGACGATTGGGATGATATTCTCAATATTCATTTAAAAGCAGTGTTTCGCTTATCTAAGCGTGTATTGAAAGGTATGACCAAAGCACGTTTTGGTCGTATCATCAATATCAGCTCGGTTGTTGCTCATTTTGCAAATCCAGGTCAGGCAAATTATTCGGCTGCCAAAGCTGGTATCGAAGCATTTAGTCGTAGTCTCGCTAAAGAGATGGGTAGTCGCCAGATTACAGTAAACTGCATTGCACCAGGATTCATTGCAACAGAAATGACTGCTGAATTAAACGAAGACATTCGTAAAAAAATGAACGAGCAAGTTGCATTGAACCGTTTTGGTGAACCTCAAGACATCGCAAATGCAGTGAGTTTCTTGGCTTCAGACAAAGCTAGTTACATCACAGGTACAGTATTACACGTAAATGGTGGTTTATACATGGCTTAATGCGATGTATAAACTTTGAAAAAAACCAATATTCAATTACACTATAGGCAATTAAAAAGCCGCCACAAGCAATGAGGAGAATTCCTGTGAGCGATATCGAACAACGCATTAAACAAGCTGTTGCAGAACAATTAGGCATGAAACCTGAAGAGATTAAAAACGAAGCATCTTTTATGGATGACTTAGGTGCTGACTCTTTAGATTTAGTTGAACTGGTAATGTCATTTGAAAATGATTTCGACATCACGATTCCTGATGAAGATTCTAATGAAATTACTACAGTTCAATCTGCTATTGACTATGTAACTAAAAAACTTGGTTAATATGCAAGTTGCGTAGTAGATCTACGGATAAAAGCCATCGTTATCGATGGCTTTTTTTATATTAGGATTATAAAAAACATACAAGACGTTACGTAGAATAGGTTATATCAGTCTATTTTTTGAGAATTTTTTCATATATAAAATTATTTCAATATTTTTATAACAGTTGTCAAAACAATTTGGAGAACAAAAATGGGTCTATTTGATTTTGTTAAAGGTATCGGTAAAAAAAATACAGCACCTGCTGAACCACAAACACCTGCAACACCAGCAGAACCAACAGCACAAGAAGTTGCAAACCAGTTGTTGGGTTTGGTTAAGAGTTTAGGTTTGCCAGTGAATGGCTTATCTGTAAGTTATAATTCACAAACCGATTTGGCGACTGTTCGGGGGGAAGTGCAGACTCAGGCAGATAAGGAAAAAATTGTTTTGGCAATTGGTAATGTAGATCATGTGGCAAAAGTCGATGATCAAATTACAGTTGCTACCCCTGCTCCTGAAAGTAAATTTTATACGGTAAAATCAGGTGATAATTTATCTAAAATTGCAAAAGAATTCTATGGTGATGCAAATCAGTATCCGAAAATTTTTGAAGCAAACCGTCCATTGCTAAAAAATGCGGATGATATTTTTCCAGGGCAAGTTTTGAGAATACCAGAATAATACTTTTATTTAGATG
>NZ_OOGT01000060.1 GCF_900323515.1 Acinetobacter stercoris
ACTCTATATAACATTGAGTTGTCTTAATGCGAATATAAGTTAAATGATATATCACCACGCTCCCTTAAGTCCTTACACTAAACTACCAGATCAATGTCATCTCTATTTCATAAAACAGTTTTAAGCTTTGATTAAATGCAAAATTATTCTTGATCGAAATATTTTCATATTAAGTGACATAGCTTAAACGCGCACAAAGAATATTTTTTCTAAAATTAAATCACTTTTCTTTCACTGAATATCTAATTACAAAGATGCAATAGTTATGCGCTTTTTATTTAACAAAAATACATATTCCCCATCAACACTGGCTAAAACATGATTGTTGAAGTTTTTTTAAGAGCTTTTCTCTTATTATCATTATCTGGCGTTGGTTGGTTTCTCGGAAAAAAACTTAGCTTAAGTTCTAAAGATATTTCAGCCTTATTAGTCTATGTGATCGCTCCTTTGGTCATCTTCTATGCCATTGTGCAATCCCCTGCTGACTGGACATTCTTGAAATATTCTTTAGCAGCCTTTAGCCTGGCAACACTCATGGCTTTAGTTGGTATGCTATTTGCCAAATTATTTTTTAGAGATAGCCGAGTCAATTTATTTGGATTTGCAGCAGGAACAGGAAATACCGGATACTTTGCCCTGCCTTTGGTTTTAGCAATCTTTGATCAACAACAAATTGCCATTGCTATTTTTATTATCATTGGAGTGACCTTATATGAGTTCACTGTAGGTTATTTTATTACGGCAAATGGTGCCCTTAGTTATAAAGAAAGCCTTTTAAAAGTCGTAAAAATGCCAATCATTTATGCAGCAGCTTTGGGTATGCTATGTAAATACTTAGGCATTCAGTTTGGCGATATTTTCTTATCATTCCTCGTAAACTTCAAAGGTGCGTATAGTGTCTTAGGCATGATGACAATTGGGATTACCATATCCCAATTTGCCAAACTTGATATGGACTGGTTATTTTCATGTTTAGCAATTGCGTGGAAACACTTTATTTATCCAGTAGTCGCATTGACTCTCTTTATTTTCATCATCCCTGTTGATCAAAAAACCTTGCAGGTGATCGCCTTGATGGCTGCTACACCTATGGCAGGAAATGTAGTGATTATCGCCAATAATTTAGGTTTGCATCCTGAAAAAGCAGTAACATCCGTTATGCTCAGTACGGTATTCGCTATTATCACTGTTCCCATCTCACTTTATTTCGTGCTCAATTATATTTAGGATTAAAAAATGTCAGAACAAAATCCATTCGAACAAATCAAGAGTTTTCTAGAAAACCAGCACATCGACTTTAAAGTGATAAACCATCCTGCGGAGGGTAAAAGTGAAGAAGTGGCAAAAATTCGGGGAACTGAAGTGGGTCAGGGCGCAAAAGCACTCGTCTGCCAAATCCGTGGACAAAGCCCTTATAAATATTTATTGGTTATCTCAGCTGGAGATCGCAAAATAGATTTCAGAAAGCTTGCCGAAGCCATCAATGTCAAACGTGTTTCGATGGCAAGTATAGAAACCGTTAGTAAACTTACGGGTTGTATTCCTGGCTCTGTTCCTCCTTTTAGTTTTCATCATGATCTGACTGTAATTGCTGACCCTGATATATTTAACCGTTTTGACGAAATTGCATTTAATGCAGGATCACTAGAAAAATCAATCAAAATGAAAACTCAGGATTATTTAAAAATTGTTGAACCCAAGATTTTAAATATTATTGAATAATATTAAGGGTCGTTGTCCTAGACTACTTTGAAGTGTTTACAAGCCCTAATCCACAAAAACTAAAAAGCCCGCATAAAGCGGGCTTTTTTTGAAACCATATTACAAGCTGTAATACATATCAAATTCAACTGGGTGAGTTGTTGTATTTAAACGACGAACATCTTCACGTTTAAGTTCAACGTATGCATCAAGCATTTCTTTAGTGAATACCCCCCCCTTAAGCAAGAAGTCATGATCTGCTTCAAGAGCTTCAAGAGCCATTTCAAGGCTGTGAGCAACTGTAGGGATTTTTGCTTCTTCTTCAGGAGGTAAGTCATAAAGGTTTTTATCAGCAGCTTCACCTGGATGGATTTTATTTTGGATACCATCAAGACCAGCCATCAACAATGCCGCAAAACCTAAGTATGGGTTCATCATTGGATCTGGGAAACGTGCTTCGATACGTTTACCTTTAGGGCTAGAAACGTATGGAATACGGATAGAAGCAGAACGGTTACGTGCAGAGTAAGCAAGCATGATTGGTGCTTCGAAATGTGGAACCAAACGCTTGTACGAATTTGTAGAAGGGTTTGTAATCGCATTCAGTGCACGTGCATGTTTGATAACACCACCAATGAAGTAAAGTGCAGTTTCTGATAAACCTGCATATTCATCACCAGCAAACAGGTTTTTGCCATCTTTAGAGATAGACACATGAACATGCATACCAGAACCGTTATCACCTACCATTGGTTTAGGCATAAATGTCGCAGTTTTAGCATATTGATGTGCAACGTTCCATACAGCATATTTAAACTGTTGAACTTCGTCTGCTTTACGCACCATTGTGTTAAAGCTCACACCAATTTCTAACTGGCAAGATGCTACTTCATGGTGATGTACTTCTACACGGCCAGGTCCCATGATTTCTTCGATTTTTGCACACATTTCTGCACGCATATCCTGATGAGAATCTACAGGAGGAACTGGGAAATAACCACCTTTAACACGCGGACGGTGACCCGAGTTACCAGCTTCGTAGTCTTTACCAGTCGACCAAGCTGCTTCTTCTGCAATTAATGTATGACGAGCGCCAGACATGTCAATGTCCCATTTCACTTCATCAAATACAAAAAATTCTGGTTCTGGACCAAAGAATGCAGTATCGCCAATACCTGTAGATTTTAGGTATTCTTCGGCGCGGCGTGCGATAGAGCGTGGGTCACGTTCATAACCTTGGCCAGTAGATGGCTCGATTACGTCACAAGTCACTACAACAGTTGGTTCAGCAAAGAATGGGTCGATAAAACCTGTTTCAGCATCTGGGCGCAAGATCATGTCAGATGCTTCAATACCTTTCCAACCTGCAATTGAAGAACCATCAAACATTTTACCGTCTTCAAATGTATCTTCATCGATAGAGTCAGCAGGGTAAGTTACATGTTGCTCTTTACCCTTAGTATCAGTAAAGCGAAAATCGACCCATTTTGCGCCACTTTCTTGTATGAGTTGAAGGACCTTGTTCGCCATGCTCATTTTGCTCCAATGAATTTTTGTTGCACTTGCTCAGTGCGTGTTAGTAGTTGGTCGTTATTAAGCAATTCCCGTACCAACTTTTAAAATAAAAGCTAAAATATTGAATTCTTTATTAGAAAAAAAGCAATACTCACCTCTATTTTTCCCCTATTATACTGAGTGCTGGTTTATTTGCACCATATTCAAACATTCTCATCAGCATTTCGCTAAAAAGTCAAATTCAAGTGTATCAAATTGGTGCATAAAATTATAAAAGGGACTGTTTTGCCTGCTTATCGCGCAAAAAAATCAACTTTAATAAGATTATCTGATAGCTTTCACAAATTTTTCTGATGATCCTTATGTGAAATTGCACCAACTTTTAGCAAATAGCGAGAAGTTTATTAAAAATAAAGCATCTACGAATACAGCATCAGCATTAGGAAGAACATTATATAAAACTTTAAACGGACTTGATCATATCCGCATAAGAAAATTATTTTTATAATAGTTTTTTTAAGAAAATAAGAAATCATACAATACTTATACATAAATATTTTTTATACAATTTATAAAGAGAAGTTTTTATATATTCCCATTTTCAAGGATTTGAAGATGCAACAAGATTTACAAACACAAGATAAAGCTTTCTTTGGTCATCCCAAGCCACTCAAAAGTCTATTTTTTACAGAGCTTTGGGAGCGCTTTTCTTATTATGGGATTCGCCCTCTCCTGATTTTATATATGGCAGCTATGGTTACGAATGGTGGACTGGGCTTGGATCGACCAACTGCAGCAGCTATCGTTGGACTCTTTGCTGGCTCAATGTATCTAATGACCGTTCTTGGTGGATGGATTGCTGACAACTGGTTAGGGCAAGCCCGATCCGTATGGTATGGCTCGATTATTATTGCCTTTGGTCACTTATCCATTGCCTTAACCGCCATTTTTAGTAGTTTCTTTTTTTACTTCGGCCTGGTTCTCATCGTAATAGGATCTGGTCTATTCAAAACCTGTATTTCAGTCATGGTTGGAACATTATATAGTGCCAAAGATTCACGGCGCGATGCAGGGTTTTCAATCTTCTATATGGGGATTAATTTAGGTTCATTCATCGCTCCTCTCATTACTGGTCTGCTGATACAAAATAATGGCTGGCATTTAGGCTTTGGTATCGGAGGAATAGGGATGCTGATTGCCTTGATTGTTTTCAGATTTATTGCAGTTCCACAACTCAAAGAGTTTAATCGTTTACGTGGTGAGAATGATTCATGGAGTACTGCTGTTGTTGAAAATAAAAAAGCACCTAAAATCGCATTAGCTTTCTGCACTATTGTTGGGTTAGTTGTGACCCTGACAGCTTTAGGCATTATCCAGATCAATCCTGTTGCTGTTGTAACTTATTTAACAGTGAGCATCTGCATTGGTATCATTGTTTATTTTGCTTATCTCCTACTCTTCATGAATCTGAATAGACATGAAAAATTCCAGATCGTAATTTGCTTTATTCTGCTGATTGCTGCTGCTTTATTCTGGTCAGCATTTGAACAAAAGCCAACTTCATTTAACTTGTTTGCTCTTGATTATACTGATCGTCAAGTATTGGGTTTTGAAATTCCAGCTGTGTGGTTCCAGTCTGTAAATGCAATGTTCATCATTATTTTTGCACCAGTTGCAGCATGGTTATGGGTAAAATTAGCTAAAAAGAATAAAGATCCTGATTATATTTCCAAATTTATCATTGCCTTATTACTTGCCGCAGCAGGCTTTTTATTGATGTCATTTGCCAGTACGTCTGTGATGCATGGCAATGGGCAACTTGCCTCCCCTTGGTGGTTAATCGGAAGCCTGCTCTTGCTGACCTTGGGGGAACTGTGTTTAAGCCCTGTTGGTTTATCCACGATGACCAAGCTGGCGCCAACCGTAATCCGGGGACAAATCATGGGACTCTGGTTTACTGCATCTGCACTCGGAAATCTCATGGCAGGATTAATCGGTGGGCAAGTTCATGCAGACTCTATTGATAATCTACCTACTTTGTTTATGCGTTGTGTCATTGCTCTTGTGATTGGTGCAATTGTGTTATTTTTATTAAAAGCGCCGATTAAGAAATTAATGACGAATACAAATTCAACTGACGTAACCAAAACCAATATGGAAACCGTATGAGTGACTTAACTGTTCCAGAAAAACTTGAACAATTACGAAATCTAATGCAAAACAATGCAGTTGATGCTTATATTGTGATGAGTGCCGACCCACATATGTCAGAATACTTGCCTGATTACTGGAAAATCAGGCAGTGGCTTTCTGACTTCACAGGTTCAGTCGGGACGCTCATCGTTACGCAAGATTTTGCTGGGCTTTGGGTAGATGGACGGTATTGGGTTCAGGCTGAACAGCAGCTTCAAGGAACTGGCTTTAGTTTACAAAAACTCACCGATGATGCATCATCACATCTCGCCTGGTTAAAAAACAATCTAAAAGCGAATTCGAGCATTGTAGTAAATGGACAAACATTGTCAGTACAACAATTTAAAGCACTGGATCAAATTGCCCAATCCAATGGTTTTAAACTCAACATCCAACAAGATCTCATTAGCCAAATCTGGAAAGATAGACCGCCTCTACCTAACAAACCAATCTATCTTATGCAGGATGGATTAAATGCCTTATCCCGTAGTGAGAAAATCAAAACGATTCGGCAGATACTTGTTGAGAAAAACATTGCAGGATTATTTATTTCAGCACTGGATGATATTGCATGGATTTTAAATGCACGAGGTCAGGATGTTGAATATAACCCTGTTTTTCTGGCACACCTATATATCAACACTGAACAAGTTATTTTATTTATCAATCAGGACAAAGTAGATAGCACGACCAGAAAGCAACTACATGACGACGGCGTCAGTATTAAGGATTATGCAGAAACTGCATTATTTTTAAGTCAGACTCAAGACCAGAATGTGCAAATTGACCCTGCAAAAGTTTCGATTTTGCATGAACAAGCGATTCCCAAGCAGGTGCGGATAACTGAGGACATCAATCCAAGCACCCTATTAAAATCACGTAAACATGCCAGTGAAATTGCACATATTCGTAATGCGATGCGAAAAGATGGTGTTGCACTTTGTCATTTTTTCCACTGGTTGGAAACAGCTATAGCTCATCAGGAAAATATTTCTGAACTCACTATTGATGAAAAAATTACTTATTTTAGAGCACAGCAAGATGGCTTTATCGGTTTAAGTTTTTCTACTATAGCTGGTTTCAATGAAAATGGTGCACTACCTCATTACCGCGCAACACCAGAACACTATTCTGAAATTAAAGGTGATGGTCTATTACTGATTGATTCAGGAGGGCAATACAACGATGGAACAACTGACATTACCCGTGTCGTTCCCATCGGCACACCATCAGATGAACAAAAACGTGACTATACTCTGGTTTTAAAATGTCATATTGCTTTGGCGAAAACAATTTATCCCGAAGGTTTGGCTGCTCCATTGCTGGATGCTATTTCCCGTCATACGCTTTGGCAACAGTGTTTAGATTACCGTCATGGTACAGGTCATGGTGTCGGCTATGCGCTTAATGTCCATGAAGGACCTCAGGTTTTATCTTATTATGCGCCAATCACACCTTACTCTAAATTACGTGAAGGCATGATTATTTCCAATGAACCTGGACTTTACCACGTTGGAAAATACGGTATCCGTATTGAAAATCTGGTAGTCAATCAATTAAAAGCAAACTCAGATCAGGGCTATGGAGATTTTCTTGAATTTGAAACGCTGACACTCTGTCCAATCAATCAGGAATGTATCGTCAAAGAGATGTTAAACGCAGAAGAAAAAGCATGGTTAAATAATTACCATGCAAATGTACGCTCTAAACTTTCTCCATTTTTGCAAGGAGAAGTTTTAGAGTGGTTGATTACCAATACTGCTGAAGTTTAACTCTTTCCCCCATAGGAGTCTCATCTTAGGCTCCTATTTCTCCCGCTTATTCTAGGCTACGAACAGGCAAACACTATAAAAAAAACCATATCTTTCTATATCGAGGGAAGAATAGGAAAGATATGGTTAAAGTCTTGGCTGTTCTTTATAAAAAGAACAGTACGCATTGCGTATCTCTATGATACAAAAGCTGTTATTAAATGATTGGCATTTAAAACATAATAATTCATCAATTTACGAATTTCGCTGTTTTAATCGTCTAAGTTACTGTAAAAACACTAAAGATATACTTAAGACTTTTACAGCTCAATTTAAAAAGCTGGGTCTTAAAGCATTCGATATGAAATATTCCGAATACCTTAAGACTCAGCCAGTTTTATCCAAGTTCGATATATTTATTTTTTAGCTTGTGCATAGCGCTCATTAACTTTATTCCAGTTTACAACTGACCAGAACGATTGGATATAGTCTGCCCTACGATTCTGATATTTTAAATAATACGCATGTTCCCAAACATCAAGTGCCAATAATGGTTGTCCTTTTTCTGAGACAACATCCATCAGCGGATTGTCTTGATTTGCTGTACTGGTGATCTCCAGTTTTCCTTCAGGATTGACAATAAGCCATGCCCAACCAGAGCCAAAACGCCCTGTCGCAGCCTCAGCAAATTTTTTCTTAAAGTTATCGAGTGAGCCGAAATCCTGATTTATCTGCTTTAACAATGCGGCATTAGGTTTTCCTGTTTTTGCAGCAGGAGCCAAACTTTCCCAAAAGAAAGTATGGTTAAAATGTCCACCACCATTATTACGTACAGAAACATTATATTTTGAAATCTGTTTCTGTAAAGCAGCCAGATCAATCTTATCAAGCTCAGGGTAGTTTTTAATCTGAGCATTCAAATTATCAACATAAGCCTTATGATGCTTACCATAGTGAATTTCCATGGTTTTCTGGTCAATTGCAGGTTCTAAAGCATTCGTAGCATAAGGCAAAGGGCTTTGCTTAAAATCAGCAAAACTTGACATACTGATACCAGCGAGCAAGGTGAAACCAATTAATCCTTTCGGGAAAATTCTCATAACCACTCCAAATAATAATGATAATTCTTTTCATAAAAAATACAGAGCATCATATAGATCGTCAATTTATTGTAATAAAACACCAACATTTAAATTGAGTATATTTCACTTAAAACCAGACAAAGTGTTGCGTTATACAAACGCAAGTAAAATAAAATATTTACCCAGAAATCGATGATTTTTTGCTATCATACTCGGCACTCCAGGTTTTCCTTTTCATTTTATCAACCAATGTAACCGTGCTTGAAAAATGTATTCAGGTGATTTGTGAGCCTTGAGAAAAGTAATCTCAACTCGTCTGCACAAGCTTGTGCATAAATTTCAATTCGTTAATAGGTTAAGCTCATGCTTCTAATGATCGACAACTATGACTCGTTTACTTATAACATCGTCCAGTATTTTGGCGAGTTAAACCAAGAAGTAAAAGTAGTCCGTAATGATGCCGTGACTTTGGAGGATATTGAGCGATGGCAACCAAAATATTTGGTGATTGGTCCTGGCCCTTGCTCTCCATCTGAAGCAGGTATATCTATACCCGCAATTCAACATTTTGCAGGGAAAATTCCGTTACTTGGCGTATGTCTTGGTCATCAGGCAATAGGTCAGGCTTTTGGTGGTGATATTATCCGCGCCAAGACCGTGATGCATGGTCGTTTATCAGATATGTATCACAGTAACAAAGGGATTTTTAGCAATTTGCCTTCCCCTTTTTCAGCGACTCGCTATCACTCTTTAGTGATTGATCAAGCGACATTACCTGAATGTCTGGAAGTCACATGCTGGACCAACCAAACAGATGGCTCAATCGAAGAAATCATGGGTGTAAAACATAAGACATTACCTATTGAAGGTGTGCAATTCCATCCAGAATCCATCTTGAGTCAGTACGGTCATCAAATCTTTAAAAACTTTTTAGAAATTTACGCATAATGAATTCAGTGAAGACTATGGATATTTTACAAGCACTTAGCAATATTACTAAAAACATTCATTTGACTCAGACTCAAATGGAAGATGTCATGCGTACCATCATGAGTGGTGAAGCAACTGATGCACAAATTGGTGCATTAATGATGGGACTCCGCTTAAAAGGTGAAAGCATTGATGAAATGACAGCAGCTGCACGTGTCATGCGTGAGTTTGCAACCAAAATTGATGTTAGTGACATCCCTCATCTGATCGATATTGTCGGTACAGGTGGTGATGGTCAAAATCTGTTTAATGTTTCTACCGCATCCAGTTTTGTGATTGCAGCAGCAGGTGCCACGATTGCCAAGCATGGTAACCGAGGTGTTTCCTCTAAATCAGGCTCGTCAGATTTACTTGAAAAAGCAGGTATTAATCTAGACCTTTCCATGCATCAAACAGAACGTTGTATTCGTGAAATGGGCGTCGGTTTTTTATTTGCACCGAACCATCATAAAGCCATGAAATATGCAGCTGGTCCCCGCAAGGAACTCGGCTTTCGCAGTATCTTCAACCTTCTCGGCCCGCTTACGAATCCGGCTGGGGTGAAACGGTTTGTGATTGGTGTATTTTCCAACGAACTTTGCCGACCAATGGCTGAGGTATTAAAACAGCTCGGCGCAGAACATGTCATGGTAGTTCATTCAAAAGATGGACTCGATGAAATCAGCCTTGCATCGGCAACTTATGTTGCTGAGCTTAAAAATGGCGAAGTAACAGAGTGGATCATCAATCCAGAAGATGTTGGTATAGAATCACAGACTCTCACAGGTTTATCAGTTGATGGCTCTGAACAAAGTCTGGCACTGATCAAAGATGCTCTTGGCAAAAACAAATCAGCTATAGGTGAAAAAGCAGCCAATATGATTGCATTAAATGCTGGTGCTGGTATTTATGTTTCAGGCTTGACTAAAGACTATAAACAAGGTGTAGCTTTGGCTCATGATATTATCTATGGTGGTCAGGCTTTAGAGAAAATGAGTGTTTTATCTGAATTTACCAAGACACTCAAACAATACGGCGAAGCTTAAGGTACAGGAGTCATCATGGTTGATATTGCAAATACGATTTTAGGTAAAATCGTAGATCGTAAACACGTAGAACTGGCTTCAAGATTACAACATCGTAGCTTGAAAGATGTTGAAGAACTTGCTCAAACTGCCAGCCCTGTTCGTGGTTTTGCCAAATCATTGCTGAGTAAACGTCCTGGAGTGATTGCTGAAATAAAAAAAGCATCACCTTCCAAAGGTATTATTCGCGAGAACTTCAATCCTGCCGAAATTGCTGCTCAATATGAAAAAGCAGGTGCAGCCTGTTTATCAGTTTTAACAGATACCGATTTTTTTCAGGGAGCAGATGAAAACATTGCTATTGCACGTCAGCATTGTAGCTTGCCTGCCCTCCGTAAAGATTTTTTGATTGATCCTTATAACGTAGTTGAAGCACGTGCTTTAGAAGCAGATTGTATTTTATTGATTGTCGCATCTCTTTCCGATATGCAACTTGAAGAAATGTCTAAAACGGCATTTGAATACAAGCTGGACGTTTTAGTTGAAGTTCACGATGAAAAAGAACTTGAACGTGCATTAAAACTTTCAGACAAATGTTTATTAGGTGTCAACAACCGTAATTTGAAAACATTCGAAGTTGATTTAAACAATACACTTCGTTTAAAAAAATTATTGGATCCATCACGTTTACTGGTTACTGAAAGTGGTATTTCAACACCTGAAGATGTCAAAATGATGCAAGAACATGACATTCATGCATTTCTGGTGGGTGAAAGCTTTATGAAACAGCCTCATCCAGATCAGGCCTTTACTGCACTCTTTGGGCATCCTGAAACTATTTAACTTTTTTCAATACTTTTAGCCTTTGTATTCTCGCGATCACGGATACAAAGGTTAAAATTGAAAAATCCCATAATTCTATTCAATTATATATGTTATGAGCAATCAAGATTCCTCTCTTTCAAAAGAGCAGCAAAATCTTTTGAAAGCATTCAAAAAGCAAATCACTCATCCTCATTCATCTAAAATCGAAGCTCAAACTGTAGAAAAAAAACCACAGGTGGCAGAAATTAAGGAAGATGATGATGCCGATCTGTTCAAAAAAGCCTTACAAGGAGTGAAACAGCTAGACAATAGCAATATTGCCAAGCTTGAGAAATCTCGAATAGCCAAACCTGATGCAAAAGTTTTGGCAAAGCGTGCAGCAGCAGAAGGTCCTCGTGAAACTGATGATGCAGAACTTTCAGATACACAAGCCATGCTCAATCCAGTTGCAAGTCAGGCTACGCTCAGCTATCGCATCGCAACATTACAACATAAAGTTTTCGAAGATTTAAAAGCAGGAAATCTACGCTGGTTTGAAGCAGTTGACCTACATGGTTGTACTGTTGAAGAAGCTCGTATTGCTGTTTTACAGATTATTCAAATGGCAAAAGATGAAAATCAGAATGTTATAAAAATTGTGCATGGCAAAGGGCCAGAAGCAATTTTAAAAACTTATGTGAATGGCTGGTTGCGCCAACATCGTGATGTTTTGGCCTTTGTAAGCGCTCCAGAAAATCAAGGGGGAACTGGTGCCGTTTTAGTATTATTAAAACGTGCTGAAAAGAACCCTAAATTTAAACAATAATCTCCTAACAATGACGGCAATCAGTGAGTTTACGATTCTTGGTTGTTTTCTGATACAATGCCGTCCTTGTTCAAGCAGTGTAAGTGAACACGTTCTATGTCTATGCAGCAATCCTACGCAAATATTTTAACCGCTGTTGGTGAGGATCTTGATCGTCCTGGCCTCAAAGATACGCCTATGCGTGCTGCTAAAGCTTTTTCGTATTTAACCTCTGGTTATAGTAAAACGTTGGAAGAGGTTACCAATAATGCGGTCTTCCCTTCTGATAACCGTGAAATGGTTTTAGTTAAAAACATCGAGTTCTATTCTCTATGTGAGCATCATTTACTACCCTTTTATGGTCGTGTACATATTGCCTATTTGCCGGAAGGTAATGTTCTAGGGCTATCCAAATTTGCCCGTATCACTGAAATGTTTGCTCGTCGCTTACAAATTCAAGAAAACCTAACACAGCAAATTGCTGAAGCGGTAGCTGAGGTGACCAAAGCAAGAGGTGTAGCTGTTGTGATTGACTCTGCACATATGTGTATGATGATGCGTGGGGTAAGCAAACAGGAATCGACTACCCGTACAGTATCATTCGTAGGTGATTTTAAAACAGATAAAGATGCACGACGTGAGTTTTTACTCGCAGTACCAGAAGCCCACTAAGTAAATTTAAGCCCCGAATTCTCGGGGCTTTTTATACCTAAGATAAAATTATATTTTGATCACTCAAAAATACACCTGATATTACTAAAACTTTAATAAAGTAACTTTCTTCAATTAAAATTCAATTCCTCTATCTTGCAAATATTTTAGGCAATCCTGTATTTCAGCATCAAAACAATGGCTTAAGTCTATGCGTTCATCTTTCATAAAAATCAACAAGAAATACACCCATTCACTATCATTTATCTTAATTGCTTGATCAATGGTTCTCGAAAATGCAGGCTTTAAAATTTCAATATCCATTTCTGCTAAATAGGCATATAACACTCTACTTCCCTGCCAGTTTAAATCCATAAAACCCTCAAGTAGCCGATCTATATTTTCTTCTATTAATTTCTTTGAAAGATATGGAAGCATCATGGCAATGTTTTCCCATTGATGACCACTTTTAGGTTCAATTAAACTGGAAAACTCTAAAGATTTATCTTTAAGTTTTTTCTTAATAACAAAAGCAAGATCAATTAAAGAATGAATGTATAGAGAATCTTCATCCAAAAGTCGCTTTATTTCAACGATATCATTTCCTGTCATTATTCATTCTTTCAATATTTTCTATGTAAAATAAATTTTTATAATACTCTGAATAAAATTCACTTAAATCTTCCACATTCTCATTTTTCTTTTTTATTAAAGTCATATCATTAATGATAACTCTATTTTTAGTCCAATAAAAATAACTGAGAGTTCATCTCTACATACACTATATTGTTATGCCAAAGTCAGTCATAGTTTTTTCTCCTCACCAAGGAAGCTGAATATATAATATATTCAGCTTCCAGCTATTTATAATCCAACTTACGTCTAAACCAGATCCTAAATAGACTTATTTACAGATAAAAACAATGTTTTACTTTTGTTTTTTAAGCTCTTTTTTCAATTGCTTCAATTTACCTTGATGCTTTGAAATTTTCTTGAGACGAGCTTTAATCTGTTTTTTCAACGTCTTGACTTGTTTAGACATTATCTTACTCCTTAGTAGAATTCTCCGAAACTTTATGTCGTTTGACAAAGGAACGGATAAATTTTCTCAGTTCGCGAGCAGCACTTGTATCAAGTTCTTCACATAACTGGATGAACTCATCACGATCAGCACTATTTATCCGGATTAAGAGCTGACCATCCTTTTTGCCAGTTTTAGATTTTTTGGTCTGCTCTATCATGATTGTTGCTCCCAAAAAATAACTGCCAAAAAACAAAGTGTATATACAATATATATACATCCAAATATAAAGCAAGCCATTTATGGATATATCCGCAAACTGAAACAAAGTGAAATATTTAAGACACAAAACCATTAAAATTTTAACAAATTCAAAATTATGAAATGCATATATTCATTTAAACTGAAATCACCTTTAAAAAATTGACTGTCCACAATAATGAAAAAAATCCTCCTTACTTCTTTACTCCTTATTAATAGTTACACATTCGCTGATGCACTCAATGTAACACAGCAAAAGGATGTGCAACACGTGATTGACTTATTTAAAAAAAGAGATATTTCGGAAATCGCCCAGAGTGTCAATTACCCTTTAAAACGTGAACAGCCAGTTCCAGACATTAAGAATGCAACCGAAATGAAAGCACGATTTAATCAGGTTTTTGATCGTAAATTGAGTCAACAAATTGCCAATTCAAAGTTATCACAATGGCAAAGTATGGGCTGGCGTGGTGTTATGCTAGATGATGGCATAATCTGGCTCGATGGGAACAAAATTACAGCAGTAAATTATAGTAGCCTTGCTGAACAACAGCTTAAAAAGCAACTTATCTCAGGACAAAAACAGAAACTGTATCCAGCTTTAAAAAATTTCAAAACACCAGAGTTTCAATTTAAAACTGCAAAATTTTTAGTTCGAATTGATGCAATGTCTAACGGCACATATCGCTATGCATCATGGGCTGAAAAACAATCCCAAACGGATAAGCCAGACCTAATTTTAAATAATGGTACTCTAGTCATGGACGGTTCAGGTGGCAATCATCACTATGTTTTTAAATCTGGCAATTATCAATACATTGTTTATCGAAATTTGCCTGGTACTATAAATACCCCTGAAATTTCACTTGAAGTGTCAAAAAATTCTAAACAGATTTTAAAACAAAATGGGCAAATTATTAAATAATACTATTCAAACAAATTTGTTTAATCCATAACTTGTTGTTAATATTATTGAATTAATAAAACACCTTAACAGAGGTTTGGATGTTATTGGAGCTGGTATTCATCAGATAATCAAACTCACATTCTGAGTTTGGTTGTCAATGTCGAACAACTAAAGACAGGTATTTTTACGCCTGTGTGTTTTACATATTGATGATAGGTTCTAAAATTGAATATCTCCAAACTCGAACAACGCACGCTACATGTTTTGGCCAAAGGTGGTCACATTGCATATAAACGTGATGCTTCTGGCTCAGTCTATTTTGTAGAGTGTTATACTCGTGAAGGCTTTGTACTCTCAGACTGCACTTTAGAAACATTCAAAAAACTTAAAAATAAAAGATTGATTCATTCTAAAAACAGTCAACCTTATCAAATTACAATCGCAGGACTCAAAGCTGTACGTCCTCAACTGGACAATCGATAAATTAAAAGCTATAGATAAACAGAAGAGAATATAAACATGAATGTATTAATACGAAAAGAGAAAGCTGAGGATATTGATGATATTTTCAAGCTGATAGAAACTGCATTTCAAAATCAACCTTATGCAACTCATACCGAACAGTTTATTGTAAATGCGCTTCGGGCTTCAGGTGAATTGACCTTATCATTAGTTGCAACTGAACAGCAAAAAATTATTGGTCAAGTTGCTATATCACCTGTAACAATTTCATCTGGAGCTACAGATTGGTATGGGCTTGGGCCTATTTCTGTTTTGCCTGAAAGACAGCATCAAGGTATCGGCTCTCTTCTTATGCAAGCTGCGTTAAATAAACTTAAACAGATCAATGCTCAAGGATGCATTTTGGTTGGTGATCCAGCCTTTTATCATCGTTTTGGATTTCATACGTGCCCAGATTTGCACTATCCGAATATCGCTCAGGAGTATGTTCAAGTTGCAAGTTTTACTGAAGCCTTACCCAAAGGTGTAGTCATGTTTAGTGAAGCATTTAACGCTACTGAATAAATCATCTAGAAATAATGAACATAGCCAAGAGAGGTATTCATCCAGTCTTGGCTTTTTTGCTCTTGGTAATACCATTTCAAACGTAAAGAATTCTGCTGATTGATCGCATAATTGATTTGAGTATTTAAACGGAATTGCCATGCTTTGGCATCTTCCCAATAAGGTAATTCTGCTTGTAATAAAGTATTTATGTGATCTGACCAGATATTCTGACAGCCTAATGTTGGTCCAAAACCTACACGCCATCCTTTATCCAAAGCATGACCAGCTTGCACATAAGTTTGCGCTTCTACATAACATAAGTTTTTTCGATCATCATCTGCCCAGGTATAGCCAGACTGTGCTTTAAAACTCAGCACACCATGCTGATCATCTTTACTGAAGTGTCCCTGTTTTAAAGCCTCTTGTTGCCATGCAAAGTTGAACCCCCAGGTTAAAGGCGTCTTAAAGGGTGTAATCGGGTTAAAGGAATTCACCGATAAAATATCAATGTGTTCAACTTTTAGTTTGTCATCACGCCATTGGATGGCTCCATCTAAAAACTGAAGCTGGGTTCCAGTTCTATAGCCACCTTGCGGATCAATAAGATCATGATAGGCTTGTCGGGTACCGATTTGCACAAAAGTGTCCCCTTGAACCGTGCCTATATCTACAGACCAGTTTCTGGCATTATGCCCTTGTGTCGGGTCAAGTTTAGGACGTAGAGGTTCTTGGCGTTGTTTTTCTAAACTGATTTGACTACGTAGACCCAGTAATTGTCTAAAACGAGGTTGAGCAAATTCAGCATCGACTTTATGCGCTACAAACTGTAAATACAGGTCATCATAAGCCATCTCTAAGATCTTGGCTTGATCTGGTTGCTGATATTCTTTAAGCAAATCGGGCATTTTAGAAATATCGGCAAAAGCAACCTTATGTGCCTGTTTTGCCAAAGCATGCCCATGCTGTTTTGCTTGAGAAAGTAATTGTGTTTCTAAAGCTGGACGATACACCGTATTTTTAATTAAAGCATTTTGATCAATCGTTTTTATGGTTTGCATGGGAATCGAAGCATACTTAAATTGGGATGCCAAATTTAAATCGGGGCGTACCAAGTCCATCAAACCTAATAAGCGATAAGCACAATTATCACTAATAAAATAATAAGGGAAGCTGACTTTTTGCATTTCCCACATATGCTTGATCAGAAAAGCTGTTTCTTCTGGTGATAGATTTAATTCATACTCCCATAAATCCCGACTTTCAAAATCACCATATTCTTTAACCTTTCGATAATATGGCATAAGTGAATATTCACCAGGATATTGTCCTGTTAAACCTTTCCAGGCATATGACCAATTATCATTTCCTGTTACTGTCGCTGCGTAATTAATTGCATAGGAAACTAAATTAAGCTGTGCCTGATCTTTAGGGTCTAATCTCAGTAAGGTATGCCCAAACATTGAGCTTGGATTTCCCATAAAATCAGTTGCATAAATCAATGTAGCTTTATAAGGTCTAATCTGGGCAAACCACTGATCAAATTCAGGGCACTCAACATATGGTAATTGATTTTTTTGAATATTTAACTGTTTAATCAGCCACTCACTTCTTGCAGGGAAACGACAACGAATAGAATGGTTAGGCTCAGCATTAGAAAAAAGTGCATTAATGTCAGCTTGTAATTCTGATTTTAGATTTCTTGCCCCATCTTTGGCATAAAAATAACCTTTGTATGTCACCTCGCTATGCTGTTTCTCAACATAAAGTAGACGTTTCCAAGTGATCTTTTCTGAAAGCTTTTTCTGCTCGGATATCTCAATATATTTTTGTAGCACTTCTGATTCAGCAAAAGCCGAATAAGGCAAAAGAGCTACGAGATAGACCAAACCCAATCCAATATACTTCATCTAAGCCATCAATATAATTTGAATAATAAAAAATGAACTCCTGTTCATATGACAGGAGTTCAATTGACTTGATTATACGTATGCTTTAAGAACACTATCTTTTGCCATAACACCTTGTAGAGTTGATAAAACCTGCAATGTATTTTGATTTTCAGCAGAATAAATTGTAGAGAAGTTCTGTTTTGTCACTGCGAAGAAATGTGCTTTATCTGCTGCCTTGATATTCATCAGTTCAGCAAGGACATTTAAACTTTCACCCTGACCAACTGACATATCACGTGCCAGTGATTCTGAGTTTTCATTTGTAAATTGAACAACTTGAGCTGTTACAGTCCCACCTTGATGACAGCCTAAAGTACCAAATGTAATACCTAACATCTGGTTAGTTAAAATACCATTTGTTGTTGCGGCAAGAATCTTAGGCACGACACCTGACTTTCCAGCCCAGACTTGAGAACCAATACCACAACCAACGTCTCGGTCAGCCATAGCATAACTTGAGCCTGCAGCAAGCACAGTGGCTAATACGATTTTCTTTAACATGAGAAAACTCCAAGTATTATAAGAATGTTGTTATATCCCTTTGTGTAACGAAACATTACACCACGCTAGATTTAGCATAGTTTTAGTCAATATTAAACAAAAATGTAATATTTATTATAAATGATAGATAAATCAATCTGCTATTTTAAAACCCACTCACCATTTTTATGGCGATGTCCCAATATTTTAAGTAGGCTTTGTTGCACAAAGATTTGAAATGCAAAGCGCCCCTAATTGAGCCAAATTTAAGGCGTAACTTGGGTAAGTGGTCGACCTAATTCCGTAAATCTGTTAAGGACTGCTACACGTGCATGGATCTCATTCACTTGGCTATCAAAACTCCTTGCACTGAGTTTATCTCCTAATAATTTGATGCAATGCATCTTAGTTTCAACCAAACTTCGCCGATGATAGCCTGACCATTTTTTCCATAGTGTCCTGCCTAAACGTTTAATTGTTCGAAGTAATTCATTTCGCTCTAGCGAGCTACTC
>NZ_OOGT01000013.1 GCF_900323515.1 Acinetobacter stercoris
GTACTTAAGAATACCTTGATACTAATAATGTCACCCATTAAAAAAACCTCCCGAAGGAGGTTTTTTTAATTTGATTTAGAGACGACTAGGTGCATTGGAAAGTAACTTTTGCAACACCATTTACTAGTAAATTTGAATCAGTTTCTTTCTTAATAATTTTCATACTCTTATTATGTTTCGAACAATAATCTGTGGCGTTTTTAATCGCATAGCTTTCAGCTCCACCTTTTCGGCCAGCAAATGGAGCAGCTTCAACAGCCACCACATAGTTTCCATCACTATCTTGCTTAACATCTGAGTGATAAGTCAAACCTAGCCCCTTCACTTGTGTTTTATCATTACTTACAGCACAACCAGTAAAAACTAAAAGTAATAAAGGCAATAATAACATTTTATTCATATAAAAAATCCCGCTCAAAAGTTAAACAAATTATTTATTGTTTAAACAAAATTAAAAACAAAGCTATATTTAACTATTATAGCAACTGTTTTGACATAAATTAATTATAAATTTTAAATAAATATAGAACATTCCATCTTCTTGGCTTGTATAAAAACAAAACCCCACCAATAACATGTGTGTTGGCAGGGTTTTATACACCGTAATCCGTTCGGCAAAATTCCCCCTAATGAGGGGGCGGATTTGATCAAATTATAATAAAGAACACTTCCTTATTTTGATTCAATATAATTTTTAAGATGATTCGCCATTTCCCATTGAGATCCTAAAAACCTATATAGAGCTTCGGTTTCCTGTTTTGTTGTTCCTTGAATAAACTTTTTATCAAGAGAGACTTCTATAGTCCTTTTAAAAGTCGTTTCACTCTTGGTTTTTTCCAAAAATTCGTATGTAATGCGAGAATAAATCGGAACTGAAGAAAACGTTTCAAGACCAGAAATTACAAACTTCCTATTAGGAATAAATTCATCAACATTCCATTCATTAGTCCAATCATTGATACCAGGAATAGGACTAGAAATAGTTTCTTTAAATTTGGTGTTTTTAGAAATCTGTATGATCTCTGGTGTAATTTTTTGAGTTACACCTTTATTAATATCAGGCCAAATATTTACATTCGTTAGAATATTAAATACTTCGGATACAGGACGATTAATTTCTACGATGGCATAGCCACCAGTCGAATAGTCTAACTCTGTGCTGTTCTCTGGCTGATTGACAAATTTTGTGTTGTCCACTAGTTCAGCATTTACAGAGTTTATTAAAAACATGCCCAACATAACACTAAATAACGCACGTCTCACAAATACAAACCTCTCAATTATATGATCATCTTATATAAAGTATTTTTTACTTTAACTTGAGTTCCAAATTTTTCTCAAAACATAAAAAATGACAGAAAACTAAACACTTCCCTAAAAAAATAGGATAGCTACAAAAAAAAACACCAATATAGTGATTACGTACATTATAGCCAAATAACGATATTAGCTTGATCAAACTAATTGAAACTCATTGTTCTAAAAATAACTTTTTTGAAAGTAATAATTGTATTCTCAATTTTAAAATGTAAAAAAGCCCATCTTGAGATGAGCTTTTAATTAAATCACTTAGGTCTGCACTGCTACAAGCTGAGTACTAAACAGATTAATTGCCACGCCATTTACAAACGTTGATAAAGCAATAATTGAATGTTTTTTTACCATAGGATCCTCCAGCAAACTTAATGAAACAGTTGAATAGTTAGTTAAACAAGACAACAAAAAAGATAAGCAAAAGGCAACTAATCCTAGCACTACAAGTGGAACTGAACCACCTATGCATCCCTCTACAACAACAGACCTAAGTAATCTGTTTTTTTAATTATAACACGAGTTTTGTAAAGCAAATAAAAAAGCCCGCAAAATGCGAGCTTTAAATATGGCGGTTAAATACATAAATCGCCAAGTTATCACAAATATGCCATAACCTGTGCGCACACTCAAGTGGTTTTATTAAAAGTTTCAAAACTAAAGTGTGAATAGCGACATTTAATAAAAGCTAAACCGCATTTTAAATCTTGGCGAACCTGATTAACTGGAATTTCGCAACTTGCTGCAATATCACGTAATGAATTACCTAAAACATGATGTGACCAAACAGATGATATCCACTCCTGTAAAATTTCATCTTCAATTAGCTGGATATCTAAAAATAATCTTTGAATTGCACGTGCTTCATTGCTATCCAGCTCGCAACATGTCCCCTTACGACGTACACATAGCCGATCTTTTAAATTTTCATCATTCATATACATAGCAAGCAACTGCTCTCTTTGCTTCTGTGTAATACGTTTGGTGGGCATCGTTTTTACAATTCGAACCATTGTTTCATTATCGCCATTGATCCATGCCCCTAATTGACGGCACCATTCTTCAAAACTGTATTTTTTCCAATCCGTCGCTTGCATTATCGTTACTGCTGCATTCATATATTCACCCTATTAACCGCCTAATCTCTTCAATCGCTTTGCCACTCTTTACCTGTTCAGTGCTATATCGATATACCTGATAGCCTAATGCCATAGCTGAGTTGTATTTCTCCATATCGGCAATATAACCCTTGCCTCTGGTATGTCTGCCATTGCTCCAAACACCACCTTCTACCTCGATAAGAATTTTTGTATTTAAAATATGAAAATCTGCTCTCCATTTACGTTTTGGGTTGAACTGAAACTCATGTTTAAAAATGATGTTATGTGCCTTGAAATGCTGGATCAGGGTTGCTTCACCCTCACTAATCGCTCTCTCCCCCTTTGATTGGCTACGGCGTTTTGTACTGGTTCGCCGTGGCTGGGGAAACAGTTTTTTGTATTCAGCGATTGAGATACTAGACACTTACGCTGCACCTCGTAGATTTCCAGTGAATCCAACCTGTTTTAAATAGGGTTCCCATTTTTTGGCAGTATTCGGGTTTTCCAATTTTATGGCGATACGTGCTGCCAGTTTTTCGTAGGATTCTCCTGGTTCACCAAACTTGCCTGAAAACTCAGGATGGTGAGCCAGTTTGCTGGCAAAGGTGAAAATCTGTTTTTCAGACAGTGAATTTATTTCTGTGTTTTGCCCTGCTCGTTTTGTGTGGCCAGTTTCCTGATGATTGGCATATTTTGTTCGGTAAGCCTGAATCAGCCAGTCAGCGAAGTAATAATTCATCAGATCATCACAGAGATTCTTTCCAGCATTGTAAATTTCGAAGGCGCGTTTTTCACGTTCTGCCCATCTTGATTTTGTAACAAATTCAAAATCGATACTGTCATCAGCCAAAAACATTTCTTCACGAAGTTTTTTAAAGCAAAGCCAATCTTTTTTATATTTAGATTCTATTGATAGATTCTTTGATAGATTCCGTGTCCCAACGTTGGGACTCTTTGACGGAATTGTTGGGACTCTTTCATGGAATTGTTGGTACTGTTCCATTGTTGGAACTGTTCCACTGTTGGTACTCTTTAAATCAGTATTTTCTGCTTTTAAGGGTGCCATTGTTGGTACTGTTTCACGACCATTTACACCGACCAATTGATAGACTTTGACCTGTCTGGTTTTTCCCTTACGTTCACCAGTATCGATAATGAGCCCATCTTCAATCAGTTCATCTATAATTTTTAGGACTGTTTTACGATCCATTTCGGTATCTTCGACCAGTCTGGTCATACTCGGATAAGCACAATGCTGTTCACAGGCACGATCAGCGAGTGAAAGTAAAACTAATTTTTTAAGTGGTTTTAAAGCCCCACCCTTTTTAACGGGTATTCTGACTTCCCAAGCCCACTTACTGGCATCAAGGCTCATGATCGATCCTCTCTGTATTTGGGTTTTACATAGCCCATGAAAGATTCCACACTATTGGAATTCACCAAACTTGTGATGATTTGCTTTGCGTACCACTGAGTAATTCGAAAACGCCGTGCCATGAGTTGTGAAAATTCTTCTTTAGTCACTGCTGCATTTTTTTCGTCAAAGCCTTTTGAACGAAGATTGAGTTTTTTCTTTTCAAAAATTTCATTCAGAATTTTTAATGCAGGTTCATAATAAGATTGAATACGTTGAATTTCTCTATATTCACGCTGACTTTTAAACTGGCTATTCATTGCGGTCGCTCCGCTACTTATAGATTTATTAAATCTCTGTTAAACTGAATATTTTTTGTCTAATCTTGGTCTCAGCTTCAATTTGTTCGAGATGAGGAATGATTAGGTTCTCATATACGTATTCGCTAGCTCCCTGTCCTGCCCTTTGTAGTTCAGCCAGTTTCATAAGCTGCTCTTTTCTATGCAGTGGCATATGGGTAGTTAGAGAGGCATTCTTTTTAGTGTTTCTTCTGGTCATGGGAGTTCCTATGCAGAAAGAACTTTTCGATCAGCCTTCAACTTGCCTTCTGTTAAGACTTCAAAAGTTGCTTGCGTGCGAGGAGGGATACCATTTTTTTTCCAGAAAAAAATAGTGCAACGAGGCCTATTTAATTTTTTTGATAAATCAGCATCGCTTTTTGCCTTGTAGAAGGCTTTTAAGTCATCAATGTTCACTTTATTACTCTAAACAATAATGTTTATATTAGTAAACTATATGTTTATGACAAAGTCAATATAGGTGTTTATTATTTTAAACAAGATATAGGGTTATAAACTTATGAGTAGCACCGCAGATAGAATTCAGACTCGAATGGCCGAATTGAGCCTAAAACATAAGGATTTAGTTAATACAACTGGGGCTAGTAAAGGTGCTGTCTCTCATTGGTTAAGTGGGGTAAACACACCATCTGGGGAAAGGCTACTTTCACTAGCTAGGCTACTAAAAACAACACCTGATTGGATACTAACTGGTACAGAATTACCAGAAGGCTTTAGACAGATTGAAACATGGGATGACTCAACCCCACTTGATGATGATGAAGTAGAAATACCGTTTTTTAAGGATTTTAGTTTTGCTTGTGGTTCGGGATCTATTGGTGAAGCTATTGCTAATGAGACACGCAAATTGCGCATGTCAAAATCTACACTAAGAAACTTAACAATCACCAAAGAAAATGCTGTGGCCGCAATAGCTTCAGGCGATTCAATGTCACCAACAATCAAAGATGGTGACACAATTCATGTCGATTTAGGACGTAAAAATATTAAAGACGGTAAAATTTTTGCTGTTTGCATTGGTGGATTATTTTATTGTAAACGCTTGTATAACCTACCTTTTGGTGGTGTTCGAATTGTTTCAGATAATTCAGAAGAATTCCCTGAAATTCAATTAACTGCTGAAGAGATCAAAAAACAGGACTTTCATATTATTGGATGGGTTTGGCAAATTTCTACTATGGAAAGATGGTAAAAATTAAATACCCCCCCAACACAATCCTAAAGTCATGTTGGGTGGCTTAAAGAATTTGGGATCCTGCTCTGTCGAGTTTATAGCATTCACTCTTAATTGCGCTGAATTTAGCAAATGCTAAAACAAATCTTGTATACTATTAATTGCTATCTCTAAAGGGCTTTTAAAAACTAATGATTATTGAATTGGTTAAACACTCACCAGATGCGCTAAAGCGCTATATGACTGACATGAATGTGTCAGCGAGTGAACTTGCCAATTTAACTAAAATTTCTATAAATAAAATCAATAAAGCACTGGATGACACCGAGGTATTTAGGTTAAGTCAATTAGAAAATATTTCGAAAGCTTTATTTGTTCCAACAGTTTACTTAACTACTAATGATTTTTTTTATGAGAGAAATACACCAGAGATAATTGAGTTTAGGAATCATCAAGATATCCCTGAAGAAAAATATAAAGAAAATGCTTTAATACAAGAGTTTTGCCAAGTTAGGGATAATTTTATATCAATATTGGATTCTCTAAATGAAGAGCCAAAACCTTTTGATCTAAAGCTTGGTGGTATTGATGCTGAAGAAGATGCCCAATCAATAATTGACTACTTTGGTTTTTATTCTCATAGTAAAAAAACCAAAAATCAGGATGATTATTTTAACTCTTGGAGAGATATTGTAGAGCTAATGGATGTAGTAGTTATTGATAGAGGACGCGAAAAATTCGGCTCAGATGGAATGTGTTTATATTTTGACACTGCTCCTATTATTGCTATTTTCAGCTCTGGACAATCTCAATCTAGAAAACTATTCACTCTAATCCATGAGCTTGTTCATTTAGGCTTGGGAAATAGCGTTTTTGACGGTCGCTTATTGGAATCTAATCACACACTTGAAAGATATTGCGACAAGGTTGCAGGCTATGTATTAGCACCTAAAAATATTGTAAACAACTGCTTTAATGAAAATTTAACTATAGAAGAGAATGTTGTCCTTATTCGGAAAAAAACCAAAGCAAGCAAAGCGGCTATTGCTATACAGTTAAAAATGCTTGGATTGATAAATCAGGATCAACTCACTGATTATTTGGATTATATCAAACCTAAAGAAAGTAGCGGGGGGTTTGGCTCCAAGAAGGAGAATATGGTTTTAAAATATTTTGGCTACAGCTTTGTTGAAAAAGTCATGAGTGCAATGTGGCAAGAACGTATATCATCAAATACTGCAAAAGATATCCTTGGGTTTCACAAAACATCAAAGCCTGCCGCTTTTAAAGAATTACAGCAAAAGGTCTTCTAATAATGATTAAAATTAGCTTAGATACAAATGCTGTACTAGACTTGTGTTATAGAACCTATCCAGAGCAAATATTTTTGGAAATTTGGAGCTCTTTGGAAGCTTGTAAATCAGCAAACCAAATTAAATTTTATATGTGTGAAGCTGTCTTACATGAGATTGAGCAAAAAATTACAGATTATGAATATGATGAATCAGTATTCATTGCTTTTCTTGATCGTTTTTGTGTACACCAAATAAATCCAAATGAACATGGCTCATCAATACTAACCTTAAAACAAGAGTTGTTAAAATATGAGGCATCAAGGAGTTCCCAGCATGTAATGAAAGATAACTACGCTGATCTAGATGTAATTAGTTTAGCATATCATTATGGTGTAGATACATGCGTCATAACCTGTGAACAGCGCACACCTTTTTTCAACTGGGAGAATAAATCTCATACTCGCAACATGAAAATTCCAAATATTTGCGAAAAACTCAATATAGAATGTGGCAATTGGTCTGATTTATTTTTGAAACTTGGATTTGTCTTTTAAATAAGTATAAATTACTAAACAACCCGCCCTACGCGGGTTTTCTTTTGTCTAACAAAAAATAAAAGTTTATAAAAATAAATTTTGTTTATTGAAATAAAAATAAACTATTGACTGTTTTTGTTTCGTTTACTAAACTAAATCTCACGAACAACAAAAAAGCACATCGACTCTCTTACCTTCCGATGTGCTTTTTCACTTACAACAGGTGAATTATGAACGTAACGTTAAATCCAATCAATAGCCTTCGGGTAACACTTGGTACATCCGCAATTGTACTCAGTGCTTTAAGCCTAAGTTACTGTAAAGACCAACCTGTATACAGCTACACCCCTTCTACACTTTCAAAACAAGATCCATTTGTTGTGGGTGTGCAGTCATTAGCTATTCAATCAGACACTGCAGGTATCGCCGTAATCAAACTTGATGATTTCCGAGTTCAGGTTTCATTTGAATATAAAGCCCATCCTGATAACTACGGCGTGGCTGGTTCTGAATTTACTGCTGTAGACATTACAGACCTTTCCATAGATGGAATTAAAGATACTCAAGGAAATGAATTCCGTGATTTCACTGATCACAACGATGTTATCCAGGTCAAGGAGCTTATCCGCGGTTATATCGAAAAAAATCAACTTGTTGAAGCGGAGAATATGTAATGACCGAATTAAATAATGCTCCAGTCAATGAGCAAGAAAATAATTTCACAAAATTGGCAAAAATTAATGTTAACGGACACACAGAAAAGAAAGGTCGATTCACCTATCTTTCATGGACTTTTGCTGTAAGTGAAGCAATGAAAGTTGATCCACTCACTAACTGGGTGTTTAGAGAGCCAACCATATTTTCCGATGGAACAATGATGGTTCACTGTGATGTAACTATGTTTGGTAAAAGTATTTATATGTTCTTGCCTGTTATGAACAACTCAAACAAAGCCATAGTTAAACCAAATGCCTTTGATATTAATAGCGCAATGATGCGTTGTTTAGTTAAAGGGATTGCTGCTCATGGATTGGGTTTATATATCTATGCTGGTGAAGATCTTCCAGAAGAAGAAAAACAATCAATCCCTGCCCAATCTCAAAATCAGAATACAGCCTCCTCTGCCCAAGCCACAAAAACACAAAAACCTAAACGGACACAAGCACAGTTATATAACGATGCCCTAGCTGCAATTAAAGAAGCACCAAATACTGAAATTTTAAATGCTGCAATGAAACGGTTTAAAGGTACTACTTATGAGGCTGGAATCACTAACGCTTGCCGTGCACGTGCAGACATGATGGGTTGGAAACCAAATCCAACTACTACTAAAAATGTCGTTCAACAAAACAATCAAATGCATTCTTAGGATAATTATTATGAAAACTTATATTTGGTCATATGAAGCAAAAACCTGCCACGGCGTTGGATTAATTAAAGGTCGTATTGAGGCAGTAAATGGGTTAGCTGCTAAGGAAGCAGTTAGAGCAAGCAACCTCATGATCGAGTCTGTCCAGGTAAAGCTTTTGCAAAATCAGGACAAAGCTCGCCGTGAGAGATTCCAACCCATGACAGAGTTTGCCGCATGATTAATACTACTATTTTAGGAGAAAAGTTAGATGGCTAAAAAAACACTAGATCAAATGACTCAATCTGAAAAAGAAGATTTACTCACAAGGTTTATAGATGCACCCAATGAGCAAATGTTCCCGCAGGAAGTTGTTGCTTTATTTCTTAATTGTTCGATTCACACATTACAGCGTATGAGATGCCATGATAGTGCTATCCCGTACACTAAAATTGGGCGTACTGTTGCCTACTCAAAAAATGACGTAATTAACTATAGAGACAGCAGAAAGGTTTTAAATACTGCACAGCTATCAAAATCGGCTTAGTCAAATGGATTAAGCCTTCCTTGATACACGGCTTCAATATCATTCATTGCAAGCCGTAATTTTTTTATAGATACCTGTATATAACTTCCAGTGACATCATCCTTAGCACCTGATCTATGATTAAGAAGTCTTTTAATTGTATATTGCCCATAATCAAGATTATTGCAGATCGTCGCAAAAGTTCTGCGTAGATCATGCATAGAAACATAAATGCCAATTTCTTTTTCTACAGCATCAAAAAGACCTTTTGGTGTACGAATATATCCACCCTCATTCCCTTTACCTGCATGCCCTGAAAAGACATAAATACCTTCTTTTAATCTATGTCTCTCTTTAATTATTTCTAAAAGATGGTCCCCCATTGGTAAGATATGATCATCACCATTTTTAGGATCTTTAAAGACAAAAACGCCTTGCTCTAAATCAACATTCTCCCATTTTAGACCTTGAGCTTCCTCTCTTCTGCAACCTGTATACATTGCAAAAATAACCATATCACGTACTGAATTCTTGAAGCTATTCTCATATAAAATACCATCACCTTTATAATTCATGACAGCGTTATAGTAGGTAGTAATCTGGTCTTCTGTTAAATGTCGTGTTCTTGGCTTAATCTTATTCCACCCACGTTTTGCAGGAATAACGTTAACAGGATTATTTTTAATAATTGGGTTTTCATCATTAGAGAAATGGATCTGAGCAAACCTCCATACTGAACCAAACATTTTTAGAGTCAAATTCGCTTGAGATTCGCTATATTCACTTAGTTTCAAAAACTTATCAAAAACCTGATTTTTAGTTATATCAAATATTTTTNTAGTCTTCCAATCAGACAAAAATTTATCCAGACAATGATTGTAGGTTTGGATTGAAAGTTGCTTGAGTTTACGGTGCTTTAAATATAAATCGAATGCTTCATGTACTGTTGGATTGTTATTATCCACTTGATTCTTTTTTTTATACGTACCATTTGAGATTTCAGCGAGAATAGTTTGTGCTTGCTTTTTTGCCTCTGTTACAGTTATCTCATTTGTTTTACCTAATGTCACTCTGTACAGCTTACCCTCGTGTCTTCTTTCAACAATATAGGCTTTACTTTTTGTTGTTGCTCGTACAGCAAAGCCAATGAGATCAGAATCTCGATAGATTACTTGGCCCTGCTCAGTTAATTGAATAGCATCTATATTTGTCTTATTAAATTTCATCTAATTTTCACAAAACAACTTTTAATACGGTTNTTTTAAGCTAGAAAGCCCCACCAGTCTACATATAGTCTACATTTGAATTTAATAGTGTGATTTTAAACCAAATTATCCTATATTTAACAATGGCTTAAAACCACACCACATTCAACAAACCTAGAATCGCCAGTTATAAAACAAATCAATCGCTTTTTCTAAGGATTGACTCGCTTCCAAATAGAGTCGTTTATTCATTTGATAGCGTAAAGTCAATTTATTTACTGGCGTAAATACCCCAACTCCATAACGAATAAACAAGTCAGGAGTAATATAGCCTGTTACACTCACTTGCGTATCTGTACCTGTGCCCTGTGCATCAAGTGCCAATCCACTTAAACCGAATGTTTTACCAAGCTGGTTAGTAAAGGCTCGCGTTCCACCCAAGCCCAAGCTAATCCCTGCAGCTGCAATTGTGTTATTCACATCTGATCTAAAGCCTTCTGCATTACTTAAACTGCTTGAACCATCATTGATGCGTCCAGTGATCAAGGCATTCAATGCCTCTTGTTCTGAAAGCCCAGCATCATTATAGATCTGGATTTGTGGACTTGATGCTGTACCAGTTACACGTACACCAACAGTACTTCCCTGAATGGATTTAGTTGTATCTATGTCAAGGGTTGGATTAGCAAGTGGCCCGTTGAAACGCGCAATAGCACGGTTAAGATCAAGGCTTTGCCCATAGGCTTCAATTGCTACTTTTTGGCTTACACCAATAGCACCATTGGCACGCATAGCCGTTGATGAACCACGTTGTGACAAATACACACGTCCCACAAGTGGTATACGACTATTAAAACCCTGGAAAATAATCTGATCACCAAGTTTGACATCAACATCAGCATTGATATCCCAAGGTTTAGCTGCCTTAAGAATGGCTAACTGATCCTGACCTTCTTTAACAACGCGAACATCAGGAGATACGTTTACAACAGTAGCAGAAGATTCCGGCATGGAAATCAAGGCACGAGGAATATCAGTAGAACCTTTCACTACTAATCGCTTGTTCATTGGCAATGCATCCAGTGTAATATCTGGAGTTACCAATGCAGTGATCAAAGGAGCCTGACGAACAAGCAATCGGTCTCCTTTCAGGTTCAAATGAATTTTCGGATCATTTTTCCAGTCAACATTACCTGTTAACTTAGCAACACCTCGACCACTGTTAAATGCGCCATTTATATCAGCATGATCTTGCTGAATGTTTGAATACAATTGGATATTGTTTAGATTGACTGGCAAAGAAATCATACTGATCGCGCCATCTTTCAAACGTAAACCACCAGTGAACAAAGGTTGAGTTAACGTGCCTCCTATTTTTCCTGCAAGTGACAAGGTACCATCCATCTTCCTTACATCTGCAATGAATGGTTTAAGGACTTTAAGTTGTACCTGATCAAATGCAACCTCACCATGCATAGGCTTGCTATCAGCATATGGATTTATAATCACACTGGCATATCCCGCACCAATGTTAGGAGTTTTTACATCAAAACGAAGTAATAAACCATCACTAACACTTTTAGCAATCAGGCTCAATTCATCATAATTCATCGTTGATGCAGGATCCTGCGGATCAGCAGCAGTCAAACCAATCACACCATCACGGGTAATGAGTTTTGCATCAAGTTTTGGTTTTGCACCCTCTGCCCATGCTGCTTTTGCATAACCATTTAATTTACCAGTCATTGCAAGCCCTTCTGGCATAAAGGCAGCAAAATCATTTAAATCAAGATTTTTAGTGACAAAGGAAACATCACCTTTGGCTTTACTAGCCCGAATAGGTTGGTCAAAACATAACTGACTTTCTTTACTCGCCCAACAATGTGCACCTACATACAATTCAGACTTAGCTGTATTATAGATAACAGGAGCATTTTGCTGTTGTAATAAATGTGCACGAACGGAGTCAAAATCACCTCTCTGGATTTGACCTAACCAGTTATTTTGGGCATTAAAACCACCTGCAAGTTGAACATAAAACTTGGTGTAATAGTTCCAACCTTGTAAATGTAAAATATGCGCTTTCCGTGTACCTCGAATACCTAACTCACCATGCTGGATTTCACGATTACCACTTCTTAGCGTTTCAAATCTGGCAATAAGTTGTGATGGTACTGTTTCCGAGGTTGGTAGCTGACCTTGTATCCGTAAAGTTTTTAAACTGATTGAGTTGATTGCAAGATTATCCGCTGCAATATTGGCACTAGCAGTAATCCGTGGTTGTGACTGGACATTAACTTCACCATAAGCCCTTCCACGTAGCCCAGGATAAAGCTCGTATAATGCTGGTGCATTGAGTTTGATACGTAGGTTTTGTGCATTTCCTGTTGCCTGCAACTGGTTATGTGCATAGCTCAGGAACAGGTTATTTGCTTCAAACTGCTGTGGTAAAAAACCTTTCTGGTTTGAATTTAGAACCAGTGCCAGATTCCCTTTCCCACGTAATGGCTTGTTATTGATCATACCTGCAAGGTTAAGCTGCTCAACCATAACCTTTTTAAGATTTTCAGACCAAGTCCCTTGTGTTCTCACATTACCAGACACTTCTCCGCGTATACTAGACACAAAATATTGCGGCTTAAATCGCACTAAAGAAGCATTAATATCCCAACCAAATCCATCTTTAATATGCAGCATGCCATTTGCTAAAACTTGTCCTGCAACACCTGCATGTTGTAATTCAGCAATTTTAAGAAATTCTGGTGTTCCTGAAACTTTAAACTTCAGCAGTCCACTACCTTGCTGCATTTTTTGCGCATTGAGTGCACCATCATAGTTGACTGCAAAGCTTCTAAATGCTCCACCACTTTTTTCGTCATTAAATAGCAATGCGATTGTACTTTTACCTGTGAGTTTGACCACTTCAGAAGATGACTGATTGGCAATTCGACCACTCAGATCAATTGCACTTAACTGAATAATCTGTTGATTTGGCAAAGCATATCCGTTGGCTTTGATTTGCCCATTTAGCAAATCGACAGGTGCTTCAGCAACAGCAGATTGTGGATTAAAATCTTTTGCATTCAGCAAGGCATTCCACTTTAACTGGCGCTTTTCTGTTGGCAATTCAACAACAGCATTTCCAGACAAAGAGCCTTTATCCGCAGTATAGGTAAATGTTGGTACATGCAGTGTATCCTTAACCAGATCAAGTTTTGCAAGGTACTGCCCAGCAGGTAAAGAGCCTTTTTCATTATGACGAACATTGGTGGTAACCTGAATATCCTGCTTACCTTCAACAAGTGCCAGATTTACATGCCCAGACTCGCTACTTAACCACCCCACATACGGTACAGCACGATCAATGTTTTTCCAGTTTACATCCAACAACATCGGCGCTTCTTTTTTACCTTTTGGCTCTGCCTGATCTAGTTGTAATGCCCAGTTTTCATATTTATCAAAATCCAGATTTGCATTCAAATGCATTCCGTTCTTAAGCTCACCCTTTGATGCAAGATTAGCATCCAGACCAGGTGGTAAAAAATCCTGCACGACCTGAGGAATAACTTTATCTTTAGGGTTTAATCGGTCTAGTCTACCGTTGATATCCCAATAGACATGATCTTTCCAGCTTACAATACCTGCCAGATTTGCAGCCCCTCCCATCAACTGTCCATTCAGGTTGTCAATGTTCAACTGGTTAACTAAATCTGTATGCATTAGTGCTGTATATTGACCTTCTGGAATATTAGTACCACTTATATCTGTATTAATATCCAGATTCAGTTTTTCGATGTTCCCCTGAAACTTGGCTATACCATTTTTAGACAGAAGTTTTTGATCAAGTAACAATGGCCAATGATAATCTTTAAATAGCAACGCACCCTGCATTGGAACATGATCACGTACTGGATGTAACACGGCCCAACCTGTCAATAAATCAGGCGTTGTTGTCGCAACACCAGCGCGCAGTGTATCCAGACTTCCTCTAGCATGCAGGTATATATCATGCACATTTAAACTTTCAAGTGAAGGTAAATTGACAATAGCTTTGGCATTCAAAGGATATTTACCTTCAAATTTCATATTACCGGAAGCATCTTTAACAGCCAGATACCCCATATCCAGACTGGTATTTTTAAAACTTAACTCTGTACCTGACCATAGAGCATCTTCTAGATGCACATCCTTAAATGGCACATTCGTACTGCCATTATGGATTTCCAATACATCTACATCAGCTTTATCTATACGTAAAATAAAGGGAAGTTTTATTGGACTAAACTTAAACGGCTCATGACTTGGTGGTGCTTTGTTAATCACTTTTAAGTTGCGAATATCGGCATGGCTTAAATGTATTTCTTTATTTAAAATAGCACGCCAGCCTAACGATACATCGGCACTATCTATCTTTACATCTACCGAGGTCAAGGTGACCAGAATATTTTTAAGTACAATCCCTTGAAGTAAATTACCTTTTTCATACTCGTAATGAATCATACTTTGACTGGAAGCAACGCGATCAAGCAGAAACTTACTACCTTTATCCGTAGTAATCATTACCACCAGAGCTGAAACAATAAGCACTACCAATAATGCCAATACCAGCAAAGTATTACGTAACCACTTACTTTTCTGTTCTGGTGGAATTGGAGTTAAATCTTGTTGCTCTGTCTCAGCCATGTTTTTCCCGTTCATTCTGTCTATATTAAATTTATAATTGAGAACCAATAAAGAAATGTAATCGTATCGGATGATTTGGATCTGAAATACCAGAAGCAACATCCAGACGAATAGGTCCTATTGGAGATTTCCAGCGAATTCCCAGACCTAGGCTATATTGGGTATCATTTTTAAAGTCCTGATCATATGCATTACCAAAATCACTAAAAATTGCAGCACGCCAGCCCTCTTTAAACTGATAGTTATATTCCATGGAGCCAATTGCTAACCCCTGACCACCCACTTTATAACCGAACTCCATCGGAGACAGGCTCTTATAATCAAAACCACGGATACTTTGGTCACCACCAGCAAAGAAACGTAAGTTATAAGGTACTTTTTCAAAGTCATCGGTAAAGATATAACCTGCACCTGCACGGCCAACAAATTGGTGATCATCATTTTTCCCTAAAGAATAAATAAAGCCCCAGTCTGCATTTACGATTGCCATATTGACATCTGACAACACCGCATCACTGCCCAGTTGCAGTTTATAACTCTGTTTAAAACCTTTAGTCGGATTCAGTCGATTGTTACTATCCGTTTTAGATAATTCCGCACCAATCAATAAAGACTGTTGCTCTGCTTGCGCACCTGGAATTTTAAATGAGTCCGGAATATCTTCCTCATTCACAGCTCCTTTTTGCTTCAAGCGATCCAGACGATAACGAAGCCCATAAGTCTGTTGCCACTGACCACGTGGGTTTTTAATAATCCGGTCAATACCAGCAACAGCAGTTTCGGTGGTCAAGCCCATATCTGGTCCGACACCATCCCGCTCTTCACGCTCATATCCTCCTACCAAAGCGAAATAGTCATTTAGAGGATGTTTATAAGGAATATTATAATGACCTTCTATAGATTGGCGGATTTGTGATAACTCCATGTTCGCATCAAATGAATGACCATGACGGTTGACAATCGAACGGCGGTACTGGGTTCTTAAACGTACGCCTGTATCCGTACCATAACCAATACCCGCTTCAACATTGTTCAGTCGATCAGCATTCAAAGTCACTATCACTGGAATTTTTTGATCTTCACGAGCCTGATCTTTTAAGCGCTCATCTTCAGATTTTTGCTCTTCCTGTTGTGCCTGTAAACGGGATAAATTTGCATTCGTCTCTTTATCTTTTACTCCCGCAAACTGATCCTCATTCACCACATTCTGGGTAACTTCCTTTGAAGATGTTACAGCTTTGGGCTTATAAGCTGAGCCTAAAAGATCAGCTTCTGAAATACCTTCTTCCTCGACCAGTTTTTCAAGATCAGGGGGCAACTCCAAAGGATGTTCTATCGGGTCAGGCTTTATCGCATCTACAAGTGTGTAATTAAAATAACGTGAGTTGGTCAAATTGTTTGCTAAAGAGTTTACTTTCCAGAAAGCATAATCGTCACCGTCTTTCCAAGGCGCTAATTTTTTGAGTACTTCAAGATCGATTGGTAACGGTTTGTTCGGATCACTCATTTTAAACTGTACACCCGCAATTTTATAACGGTTACCAGTTTCATACCTTAAATTAATATTTGCTGTATTTTCTGGCTGAGCGACTTTCACATCATGCAGACGCCAGTATGAATCAAAAAAACCATTATTGGTTGCAGCATCAGATATTCTGGTTTTGGTTTTTTCATATAAACCAGAATTAAAAATATCACCTGTATTTAAATCAGGTAATACTTTAATAACCTGGAATTGCGGTAAGTTTGCGCCAGGACCAGAAAAGTCTAGATTTTGTTCCTTGACTTTAACAGGTTCATTTGGTGTAACTTCAACTTTAACCTCAGCATCATTTAACTTACTAAATTTAAACTGTGCATTATAATAGCCAACCGCTTGAGCTGCCTGACTGGCTAAACTACGCATTTGAGGTAATGCCGAGTTATAGTCAGAAAATGACTCAACTGTAAATGCTGAAAGTTTAGCCTTTATATTGTTTGCCAGTATATCTGGTGCACCTGTTACAGTTGCAGATATTTTAGGTGCAGCTTCATTGGTTGATTTGCGTGGATTAAACCGATCGATAATACGTTGAAAAAAACCAGGTTTCTTTTCTGGTTCACTGGAATGATCCGCAGCGTCCAGATTTGCAAGTGTTCTCCCTGTTTCATTGCGCTCGACTTCAATTTTATTATCAGCTTGAATAGAATGCATTAACTGCTCAACATTTACCGGAGCCTGTGTAAGCTCTGAAACTTCTTGCGATGTCGCATCATTAATGACCTGATCTGCTTTCGCTCCAGCTCCTGCTCCAAATGTATCCGCCTCTTGTTTCGCCTGCTCTGCAACCTTATAGATTTCATCTGCCATAGATTGATCAACTGGCGTAACTGGCAGATTTTCCAAGTCTTCAAACTGGATAGGTTTGAACGCATCATTATTTTGATTTTTTTGTTGCTCTTGTAACATCTGCTGACTATCAACATCAGATTGCTGATCTTTTAAAGCATCTTTGATTTTGTCTTGAGCCAATTGAGTATCAGAAGCCAATGCCGCATCCGAAGTTGCGGCTGTTGTCGTATTTAGAGGGATGGAAGTATTTGAATTGATCGATGGTACATCCTGTGCATACGCAGATGTACTAAATATTCCCAAAAAAATACCCGCACATAACAATTTATTCATATCATTTGTGCTAAAAAATACATGCAAGCACTCGGCAAGCATCGATTTCTTGAATTTGACTTGTACTGGCATCTCAAACTCTAAATAGGATTATTTCTATAAATATTGGAACATACGTGTAATATTATCCCAAAACACATTTTAATCTATTGGATTTTTCATGCAATTCAATGATAAAACTAACACAAAGATGATGCATTGTACTGTTACAAATTCGTCATGTTTTTAATATAACTTACAGAAGCTCAAAACCAATGGAAAAAACTGAACATATTTTAGGCACTAGACGATTCTTACCTATGTTTTTAACCCAGTTTTTTGGGGCATTAAACGACAACGTCTATAAGCAAGCCTTGTTGTTAGTCATAACCTATGGATGGATACAACAACAATCCGCCTCTGTGAGTACCTTAAATAATCTCGCAGCCTTATTATTCATTCTACCCTACTTTATCTTCTCCGCGACGGCCGGACAGATTGCAGATAAATACGAACGATCATTTTTAGTACGCATGATCAAAATATTAGAAATCATCATTATGTTGATTGCAACAGCTGGATTTATGTTAGGTCACTTATGGTTATTACTGATAGCACTATTTTTAATGGGAACTCATAGCACTTTCTTTGGCCCAATTAAATATGCCATTTTACCTGACATCTTAAAACCAAATGAGTTGATGTCAGGCAATGCACTTTTTCAATCAGGAACTTCAATTGCAATTTTAATCGGGATGATTCTGGGTGGCGCAGTGATTTCCTTATCTCAGGGTAATATGATCTGGATCAGTCTGACAGTGTTATCAATTGCTGCCATTGGTTATATCTGTAGTCGCTTCATTTTAAAGCAACAGGTTTCAACAACAGATCTCGAAATAGACTGGAACTTTTTTAGAACCAGTTTTCAAACCTTAAAATACGCAAAAAGCCTCCCCCTGATTTTTCTTGTTTTGCTTGGAAACTCATGGTACTGGTTTTATGGCGCGACCTATTTGACCCAAATTCCGCAACTCACACAACAATACCTACATGCTGGTGAAAATGTGGTAAGTCTACTCCTGACATTATTCTCGGTAGGTATTGGCATTGGTTCTCTACTCTGCCGCAAAATTGGTGGTTCTGAGGTTAATATCAAAATGGTGCCAATCGGTGCAATTGGGCTTACTGTATTTGCATTTTATCTTGCAGGTAGTATGGCTTTCCTGCCTGAACGTACAGGTGACTTGCTCGGTGTATCAGATATGTTTAGTTCTGGTGCAGTATATTATCATGTCATGCTTGCTGTAACATTATTAGGTATTAGCGGTGGCTTTTATATCGTACCACTTTATGCCATGATGCAAGCCTATGCACCACGTTCGCACCGTGCGCGTGTTGTCGCTGCAAATAATATTATTAATGCTATATTTATGGTGGCTTCTGCAATTTTCTCTATTATAATTTTAAGTGTTTTGAAAATTGACATGAAAATACTATTTTGTATCACAGCTGTTTTAAGTGCTATTTTTACAACGTGGTTGCTCATCCGTCTTAAGCCAAAAGTTGCCACGACTCAAATCTCTCTGGAGGATTAACTATGCGTCAATATACAAGCATAGACAAACTCATCAATTCTTTTGACCAAGCCTTACGTAGCTTGGTGCCGGGGGCCACATCTGCACATCGTGAAAATCCTGGTAAGGATGAAGAATCACAACTCGGTGTCAGTGAAGCACGTCATGTTGCAGGACTCATGCGTGTCAATCATAGCGGTGAAGTTTGTGCTCAGGCCCTTTATCATGGGCAAGCTTTAACAGCGAAACTCCCAAATGTACGCCGTGAAATGGAATTTGCTGCGATTGAAGAACAAGATCACCTTGCATGGTGTGAAGATCGTTTAAAAGAACTCAATAGCATTCCGAGTCTGCTTAATCCTGTCTGGTACGGACTTTCCTTTGGCATGGGTGCTTTAGCAGGTATTGCTGGTGATAAATATAGCTTGGGATTTGTTGCAGAAACTGAGCGTCAGGTCAGTTTACATTTACAACATCATATTTCTCAGCTTCCTCCACAGGATGAACGTTCCCGTAAAATCCTGATGCAAATGGATGAGGATGAGTTACATCATCGTGATACAGCATTAAAAGCTGGCGGTGTGGATTTGCCTTTACCTGTTCGTATTACCATGACTGCCATTTCAAAATTAATGACGAAAACAAGTTATTATATTTGAAATAATTTTGCCCACTTAAGGTGGGCTTTAATTATTGCCTAATAAATAATATTTCATTTCTCTGATTTCACCATAAAGATAAATATTATTGTCAGAAAAAGAATCACTGAAGTTATTCTTAAATTGGTGATAAGACCATAATAATCAATAATGATCCCTCCTAAAAATGCGCCTAGACCTATACCTATATTGAATACTGAAACATACAAGGCACTCACTGTTTCCAAATCTTTTGATGCATATACCATCATCCATGTCATTAATGAAACTGATACTCCTCCATAAACAAATCCCCATATTAATAAAGATATAGACAACCCCACAAAATAGTGATCCCAAGAATTTGAAAATAAAATCATGGAAAAAGCCAAACCTAAGATGATAACGATCAAGGTTATTTTCAATTTTTTTGATGAAGCCAATCCAAGGATAAAATTACCTAAAATGCCAAATACTCCATAAAAAAATAATGCGACTCCTATATAATGAGTGGGTAACTGATGAAGGCTTTGTAATACAGGACGTACAAAGGTAAAAGCCATAAAATGACCAGATACTAAAAATAATATGATCAATAAACCCACAATAATTTTTTTATTTGACAGTTGTTCTATAAACTTTTTTACCGTTGCAGTATTTTTTGCAGGTAATGAGGGTATGAAAAAGTAACTAAAGATCAATAATATAATTAAAAATAATGCCATGATATAAAATGAGTCTCTCCATCCCAATAGATTACCGATAAATATGCTAAACGGGACACCAAGAACAGAAGCAGCAGATATTCCTCCGAAAATGATTGATGTTGCTAATCCAACAGCCACAGGACTGACCAAACGCGTTGCCAAGCCACCAGCTATAGCCCATATTCCACCGATACAAAATCCAACGACTCCCCTCGAAAGCAACAACCAGGTCATATTTAAAGATACCGCTGCCATAAAATTGGCAAGGATCAGCAAAACAATTAAAAATAAGATTAAGAATCTTCTATTTATTTCTCTTGAAAATAGAACTACAACGGGAGCAAATACAGCGGCAATAATTGCAGGAATAGACATCAATCCTCCCATTTCACCAGTAGAGGAATCAAAACTCTCTGCTATTTGAGTTAAGAGACCTATTGGTAGCATCTCTGTTGTCACATTTGCAAATGTTAATAATCCAATCAATAAAACTGCAATCCACTGATTTTTCTGATGAACTTTAGAATCATTTGAAATTGTGGGAACTATATTTGTCATTTTGACCTCAATTTTTTCGAATTCATTTAAATGTTTTGAATTGTTTTTTGACTATATAGAGATCAAATTTAAAGATAAACTCACATAAAAGAGCATCATTAGGGAATAAAAGTGTCTAATAAAGATCATTATTTACTAGATAATCTATTCGATATTCGTATTTTTATTTGTATTGTTGAGAACTCAAGCTTTACTCTTGCAGCACAAAAATTAGGTATATCACGTTCTGCAGCAGGCAAATCCCTTTCTAAATTAGAAAATCAACTCAATACGCGTTTACTTTATCGGACTACTCGACAAGTCAGCCTTACTGATGAAGGTCAATTGTTTTATCAACATTCTTTAAAAATTTTAAATGAAATCGAAAATGCAGAAAGTGCCTTAAATAAAACAAAGCAATATCCTAGAGGTAAATTGAAAATCAGTATGCCAGTTGCATTTGGCCGATTACATGTTTTACCCATTTTGCAAAAATACTTAATACAATGGCCTGAAGTACAAGCAGAATTATATTTTTCAGATGAATATTGTGATCTTGTAAAAGATGGTATTGATTTAGCGATCAGAATTGGAGGAAATGATGACAGTCGACTTGTCAGACGAGTTTTAGCTCCACATCGGTTATTAACATGCGCATCTCCTGAATATTTAAGAAAACATGGAACTCCTCAAAAAATAGAGGATCTAAATACCCATCATTTATTAGGTTATTCTCATCAAGGTATGATTCTACCTTGGCGTTTCAAAACAAATAATGAAAGTTATGAATACAAGGTAAGAGGACAACTATCATCCAGTAATACAGAAGCGATAAAAGATGCTTCCATTTCAGGTTTAGGAATATGCCATCTCGGAGCTTTTTTGGTTGGAAAAAATATTGCTAATGGGTCACTTATACCTGTTTTAAAAGAATTTCACCATCCCGAACCCTCAATATGTGCAATTTATCCTTCTAGACATTACTTAGCTCCCAAAGTAAAACTCTTTTTGGAGTTAATTCAACAAACCTGGCAAAATAAGGCAATTTGGGATATTTAAAGTTACTTTTAATAGTTTTATCCGAGTCCAGATGAAATTCTACAAAAGACTAATGCAATTATTTCATTTTCCCCAAAAACCTCAATCCTACCCCTGACTCTGTCAAAATGTACTTCGGATGAATTGCATCATCATTAAGTTTGGCCCTTAACTTTGCCACCAATATCCTTAAATAATGTGTATCTTCCTGATGAGTAGGTCCCCACAACTCTTTTAAAATCTGTGGCTGAGTAATCAATTGACCACTGTGCTGCGCCAGTATATTTAATAACTGATACTCTTTTCGTGTTAGAGAAATCAACTCATTTTCCAGAAAAACCTGACGCTGTGCAAAATCTATCTTCAAATAGCCATCATCAAAAATCACAGATTCAGTCTGAACTGGCATATTCCGTAGCATCACTCGAATACGGGCCATTAGCTCTTGAACACTAAAAGGCTTGGTCACATAGTCATTCGCACCAGCATCCAGTAATTTAACTTTTTCCAGTTCATCCGAGCGAACTGACAGAACAATAACAGGCACCTGTGACCATGAACGTAATTCATGCAAGACCTCAACCCCGTCCAGATCAGGTAACCCCAAATCCAGAATCACCAGATCAGCACCTTGTAAAGCAAGTAATTCCAGCCCTTTTTGACCTGTTTCCGCCATCAAGGTTTTATAACCTTGCGCACGAAGCGCGATATCTAAAAATTTACGTATCTGGGTTTCATCATCAATAATCAACACATTGATCATGGCACTGGAAGAACTTTGAATATCTAGCATAAATGATTCACCTGCTATGCCATAGGTTGTTGAATCGGAAGTACGATCTGGATACATGTACCAAGATTATACTTGCCAGATGTTGCTGTTATTTGCCCCATATGCGCACCAATAATCGCTTTCACAATAGTCAGCCCCAATCCCGTTCCATACTGGCCACGATCACCTCTTTGCATGGTATAAAACATATCAAATATACGGTTACGTTCATCTTCGGGTATACCTTGCCCCTGATCTGTAATAGAAATCTGAATCTGATGGTCTGTTATTTTTAAAACTTGTAATTCTATTGGAATATCCTCCGGTGAAAACTTGGCGGCATTTTCCAAAACATTAAATATTGCCTGTTCGATCAATGCTGCATGTACAAATAGGCTTAAGTTTTCAGATGGCATTTTTATTGTGACATTGATATATGGCATATAGCGTTTTAAACGGCGTACTGCCGATCCTACCAGTTCATCAACTCCAATCCAGTCTCTCTTCAGACTTAATCCATCATGCCCCAAGCGTGTCATATCCAGTAAATTCTGGATATAGCGATCGAGACGCTCACCTTCCAGATGTATCGCTTCAAGTAAACTATCCTGATCTTTCTCATCCATATTGTGACGATAGTTGGCCAATGTATCAGCAGCGCCAATCATTGAGGCAAGTGGGGAACGTAAATCATGTGATACTGAGGATAGCAATGCTGAACGTAGTTTTTCAGTTTCAGAGTTTACATTCGCAATCTCAAGCTCCTTGGTCAGTTTTGTCCGTGAAATAGCTTGGGCAATATTTTCAACCATGGCTTCAGCCAGACGTTTTTTCTCTATACTCACATCGTATATATCATCATCAAATTTCAGACCTGCTACGCCCAAACATTGCTTTGAAGCTAAAAAAGGTAAAAACCACCATGCATTTTCAGTTAAGGTCTGAGTAAAACGCCCCGAAGGCTGACTATGTTTATATGTCCAATCTGCCGATATTCTTTCTTTATCCGTTAAAACCACTTGCTCTGAAATATATACAGCTTGAGTTTGATCTGGCACATAAATCCAGACTTTGACTTTTAATTTTTCCAAATTTTGCAATGCGATTTCCAGTACCTGATCCAGATTGGCAGCCATAGATAACTTTTGACTTAAATCTTGCAGATAACTGTTATAGCTATTCGCAGCTTTTAATGCAGTAACCTGTTCGCGAAGTCGGGAAGCAAGACGACTCGCAATCAATGCTGCTGCCAGAAATGCCATAATGGTGATTACACCTTGATGCGCCGATATATCGAAAGTAAATTTTGGTGGAATAAAAAAGAAATCAAATGAAATAAAGAGTAAAACCGCAGAACATGTTGCTGCTAGCATACGGGTTCTGGATGCTACAAAAACTACAGTTGTAATAAAAATAACCGAGATCTCACTGATACCAAAATATTTTTCACCCAAACTTGCGATGATGACTCCAATCACGGTTGCCAATAGCACAAAAATAAGTTCTTTCACACTCAGCAAATAAGGCTTATTGAACTGAAGGCGTTTAATTTTCTGATGTGCCTGAACGGGGACTATACTCAATTCAAACTTTGGCTGATATTTTAAAAGCCTATTGGCTAAATTATTTTTTTGACCTTCCCACCACTGCTTTTGTTTATCTTGTGCCAAAACAATCGTGGAAATTCCACGTTCTATTGCATAGTCAGATAACATTTTAGCATGTTGCGTTCCATAGAGAATTTCAGTCCTCCCCCCTAACTGTCGTGTCAGGTTTAAGGCTTTTTCCATTTCTCGATTTTGTTCACTAAGTTGGCTAGTATCATCACCAGAATGATGCTGTAAAAATGCAACCACGGTCCACATGGCTAAACGGTTCTCAGCAATACGACATCCTGCCCGTACCAACGCTTCTGAACACCCTAAACCATCTATAATCACAAGGATATGATTTTTTAAAGGGATAGGTGCTAATCCTTGTAATGCAAAATTCTCACGCACATCACTATCAACATGACTAGCAACTGTTTGCATCGCCAGTTCCCTGAGTGCAGTCAGATTGGATTGGTTAAAAAAACCTTTTAAGGCATGTTCAGCCTGATCTGAAACATAGATTTTTCCCTGATTTAACCGTTCTATCAACTCATTCACAGGCAAATCAATCAGGCGGATATCACGAATTCTCTCAAACACACGATCAGGTACTGTTTCTTTTACCCGAATGCCCGTGATTTGATAAACCACGTCATTCAAACTCTCCAAATGTTGAATATTCATGGTCGTAAAAACATCAATACCTGCATCAAGGAGTTCATTAATATCCTGCCAACGCTTTTCATGGCGACTGCCTGGCATATTGGTATGAGCAAATTCATCTACCAGAACAATTGAAGGTTTCTTTTCCAGCACCGCATCTAAATCCATTTCTTCTAGCTGATGTCCCTGATACTGGATTGTTTTACGTGAAATATATGGCAAACCAGCGACCAGATTATCAGTTTCCATACGGCCATGTGTTTCAACATAACCAATCACAATATCTGTGCCCTGTAGATGCAACTCATGTGCCCGGACCAACATAGCATAGGTTTTCCCGACACCAGGTGCTGCCCCTAAAAAGATGGTTAAACGCCCAGATTGATAACGCTGAGTATGTTGTAGCAGTACATTTGCTTTATTGTTTCTACTTGCACTCATGATTGATCTTTATTCTTGCCCTTATAAACAATCTCGATTTTTTAAACTCATCCTTAACTGTAGTCATGATACACATAAATCTCATCCACTACTGTTTCAGATGGAACTCCATCTATTATTTAGGGTCTGTTAAAACTTCAAACTAGTTGCGGCAAATTAAATCTTCACAGATAGATACCGACTTTTGCGTATGACAACCTGTTTTGATTACTTTCGCCATAACAAAAGTAATCAATGAGATCCAAGAATAGAATGAAGGAATAAAAAGACCACATCGTGTATATTCTTTTTTATTTTTAGAATATTGATCGTTGGGATCATTTAAACATCACTCTATTTGTCATACCTATTCCTTAATCTGATCTAAAGCCAGATTTAACTCAAGCACATTCACACGTGCCTGACCTAAAATCCCGAATGTCGGTTGCTGAACATATTGTTGAATCAAATCTACAACTTCTTGATCAGTCAAATGTCTTGCAGCTGCGATACGCTTAACCTGAATCATTGCCGATTGCACACTAATATCAGGATCAATTCCACTTCCCGATGCCGTTACTAAATCACTTGGAATATGGTTCATATTCATTTGATTTTGTGTTGCAATATTATTCAAACGCTGCTGAACAAGTTTATTCAACTCAGGATTAGTCCTGGCCAAATTACTACCTGACATTTTCATCGGATCATAATTTGAAGCAGAAGGACGTGAAATAAAATATTTATCCTGTGCAAAAGGTTGAGCAACTAAACGCGAACCCAGTATTTTTCCATTATCTTCAATCATGCTGCCATTCGCCTGATCAGGAAAAATAACCTGCCCGAGTCCCGTTGCTATAGCACTATATATAAATCCACACAATCCTAAAGCCACAATACTGAGCCCTATCGAAGCACGTAATAATGATGCGAATGAAAGTTCATTCATTGCTAAATTTTCACTATTCATTTTTTAAACTCCCTATATCACCAAAAACTGGCTGACAATGACATCAATTGCTTTAATGGCAACAAATGGGAGTAATACACCACCTACGCCATAAATCATCATATTACGGCGCAGTAATTGCGTCGAAGTAGAGGGTTTAAATTTTACCCCGCGAAGTGCAATTGGAATCAGAAGTGGAATGATGATGGCATTGAAAATAAGTGCAGAAAGAATCGCACTTTCTGGACTTGCCAATTGCATGATATTCAGTACACCCATTTGAGGAATAGCAGCAACAAACAACGCAGGTAAAATTGCAAAGTACTTTGAAATATCATTTGCCAGTGAAAAAGTGGTCAATGCACCTCGCGTTATTAACTGTTGCTTGCCAATCTCAACCACAGCGAGCAATTTTGTAGGATCAGAATCCAGATCGACCATATTACCCGCTTCTTTTGCAGCCTGTGTCCCCGAGTTCATCGCCAAGCCAATGTCAGCCTGTGCCAATGCAGGAGCATCATTGGTACCATCACCCACCATAGCAACCAGATGACCTCTATTTTGTTCACTACGAATACAGGTCAATTTATCTTCTGGTTTAGCCTCTGCAATATAGTCGTCCACACCTGCCTGTGCTGCAATTGCTGCTGCTGTTAATGGGTTATCTCCTGTCACCATTACCGTCTTGATTCCCATTTCACGCAGACGAACAAATTTTTCTTTTATTCCTTTTTTAATCACGTCCGATAATTCAATCACACCTAATAAATCATGACCTTTTGAAACAACAAGTGGCGTAGCACCTTTAGATGCTACCTGTTCAACACGCGTTTTCAATTCGGCATTTGCCAAAAGATTGTGCCCAGTAAATTTTAAAATTGCATCCAGTGCACCTTTACGGATCTGTTGAGCATTTTGTAGATTAACACCTGATATACGTGTTGAAGCATTAAACGCGATAAACTCGGCATGCTCTGGCTCATTGATTTTTTCCCCAAGTTCTTTTGCAAGTGCAACGACTGACTTGCCCTCAGGTGTAGGATCAGCAAGTGAGGTCAAAACTGCGGCTTGACGTAATTCAGATTCAGAAACACCTGTTAAAGGATAAAATGCTGTCGCCTGACGGTCGCCATAAGTGATCGTACCTGTTTTATCAAGTAACAACACGTCTACATCACCTGCAACTTCAACCGCCTTACCTGATTTGGCGATGACATTTGCTTTTAGCGCACGATTCATACCCGCTATCCCAATTGCAGGTAACAAACCACCAATCGTCGTCGGAATCAAACAGACCAACAATGCAACCAGAACGATGGGGCTAATAGAAATACCAAGAAAGTGACCTATAAACGGCAAACTCAAAACGACTGTAATAAAAGTTACGGTCATGACTGTCAGCAAAATACTTAGTGCAATTTCATTTGGTGTTTTCTGACGATTTGAACCTTCAACCAATGCGATCATACGGTCTAAAAAACTATGTCCCGCTTCAGCTGTAACTTGAACAATGATACGATCTGTCAGTACTTTAGTCCCACCAATTACTCCAGACTTATCTGTACCTGCTTCGCGAAGTACAGGAGCAGATTCACCTGTTACAGCGGCTTCATTAATGGTTGCAAAGCCCTGAATAATTTCACCATCAGCTGGGATCAACTCTCCAGCTCGTACCTCGATCAGATCGTACATTTTCAAATCAGTCGCCGCAATTTGCACACCTTCTTCATCATTTTTTGAAGATAAACGTCGTGCTATCAAGTTCTGACGAGCCTGTCTTAAAGAAGATGCCTGCCCACGCCCTTTAGCTTCTGCAACTGCCTCGGCATAGTTTGCAAAAAGCACAGTAATCAACAAAATGAGCGTGACTGACAAACCAAACCCCAAGTTTGCTTTACCTAATAAAGTGCTGAGGAAAGTAATGACTGTTCCAAGCCAGACAATCGCCATGACAGGATTTTTAAACACATATTGTGGCAATAACTTGATAAAAGCATTTTTCCAGGCTTCGGTTTGAAACAAGGTAGATGTAGAGTGATTCTGAATATTATTTTTTGAGATGTTCATGATATTTCCCCCTTAACCTTGTACCAATACCAGATGATCTGCAATCGGTCCCAGAACCAGAACAGGCATAAATTGTAATAAGGTGAGCATCACCACAATTGCAATCAGGGTTAAAGCAAAAGTAGGAGTTTCTACTTTTAGGCTACCACTGCTTTCAGGTGCCTGACGTTTTGCGGCCAAGCGTGTGGCAATAATGAAAGGAATAATCAGGGTTGGAAAACGACCTAATAGTAATGCGATACTACAGGAAACATTCCACCAGACTGTGTTATCACCCAAGCCTTCAAAACCTGAACCATTATTGGCAAAAGCCGAGACATACTCATAAAGAACCTGAGAAATACCATGAAATGAAGGATTGCTATTTCCAGTGATGCCAGGGAAAAATAAAGTGATCGCTGTGAAAGTTAAAATTATGATGGGTTGAATTAAAATAACTACCGCTAATAGTTTAATTTCTTCAGTTTCAATTTTTCGGCCAAATAATTCAGGTGTACGTCCAGTCATCAAACCGGCAATAAATACAGCTAAAAACAAATAAATAATAAACTGTTGTAAGCCACATCCTATCCCCCCCCATATAGCGTTAATCAGCATGTTTGCGAATGTGACTAGTCCAGTCAAGGGAGCAGCAGAATCATGCATCATACCTACAGAGCCATTATTGACTTGGGTTGTTACAGCAGCCCAAAGTGCTGATGAAGCTCCACCAAAACGCATTTCCTTGCCTTCCATAACAGAAATTTGCGAGGCAGTTGGAGAAATACTTTCCAACCAGATTGCACTTGTTGCCGAAATAATTGACATAAGCAGCATTGATCCAAAAACAAAAGCTGCAAATTTGGGACGTTTTGTAAAAAATCCCAACATGAATATGACGGAAACAGGAATCAGTAAAATCGCCAACATCTCCATAAAATTCGATAATGGCGTTGGATTCTCTAATGGCACAGTGCTATTTGGTCCATACCATCCACCACCATTGCTTCCAAGCTGCTTGATTGCAACCATAGGTGCAACAGGACCAAGCGGGATTTTTTGAGTTTTCAGTTCTGAGGTCTGATCCAGAACCTGAACTTCTGGTCCACCCTGAAATGTGGCAGGGACTCCCTGACTATTTAAAAGCAGTGACCAGACCATACATAATGGGATTAAAAAACGGAATGTCGGACGAATCACATCTGCCCAATAGTTTCCTACATTGATTTTTGCAACACGGCTTGAAATGTCTGTCGTCTGTTCTTGGGCAGAAACCTCATTTGATTTATTAAAAAATAAAGCTCTTAATGTTGCGACTACCATCGCCAAACCCATCATTGGTGTGATGATTTGTAAGCCAACGATCCCGACCATTTGCGATAAGTAAGACAATTGAGCTTGCCCGGAATAATGCTGCTGATTAGTGTTGGTTAAAAATGAAATCATGGTATGCAATGCCAGATCCCAAGACATATTTACTGCATGATTTGGATTGAACGGTAACCATGCCTGCAGCATGAATATAAACCAGACGATCATGCCAATAACAAAACAACTCAACAGAAAACTTAAGATATAAGTTTTGGCATTCATTCCTTGTTTAGGATGTGTACCTAAGGCGGCATAAATTGGCTTTTCAATCCAGTTGAACAACAGATCGCTTTTCATCTCACGTTGCGACATAATCGCCGCAAGATAACAACCTAATGGATATGCCAGAATTATGACAAGCAATAAAAGTAATATGAGTTCTAACATGTCTTTTCTCCACGTATGAAGATGACACATTTCGAGTAGTTATTATTTATACGTGCAGATATCGCCAAGCATATGCTTTGATGCTTTACTTTTTGATAAGCTATGGTTTTAGCACACATCTTTTTTGTCCTGAACATCGGGTTATTCCAATGCCAAGTATGTAAAAAAGATGCGTAAACTCTCTATTTCAAGTGTAGACTGTAGCGTAAAATTTGCATAAATTTTTATAAAAAGATCTTGAAAGCTTTCACTGAATAACTGTTTATTATCAATTTAAACCATTTCTAAACTTAAACTGTTCTAATTCAATCTGTGCCTTACGATACTCCCACTCTTTTTTCCGGGTTTTATTTTTAAGTTCTGCATAACGTTTTTTATAATCTTCCCTATCTGTTTCTTTAAGCTTTTTTTCATCCGAATAATCTTGCAAGCGCTCGAATTCATCCAGACTATTCCTGTAATCTTTTTCTGCCTGATAATAATTATGTGCGGCGTCATAATAAGGTCTTAATCCTGCACGATACTGACTTGGACATACTTGATAATTGCCACCCCCATTGAGCGCTTCATAAAAAATATTTTGGGCTTGGCAGAAAGTTTCCAATCCTAGACGATATCCATGTTCATATTCTGTCTGATCCGGTAATACATTCACCTTCTGACATGCTTTATAATAACCTGCTATTTTTGACAAATGCCCCCGACTCCCGTCATCCTCACCTTTTACAAACCAGTTTGTTGTTTTACATTCTTCTACACTCATTGCTGTGCAACCAGATAACAGCAATACACTTCCCACCAAGCTCAAAGACTTCATCAAAAATACCCACTCATCTTTAAATTTTATATAAACTAAATTGATTTGAAATTATAAGTTTTTAATGACTGGAAAATTATATATTTCATGTTGGAAAACCGGATCAGGCCAAATATCATTCATCGGGATTTTAACATCCAGAGCCAAAGGCAGTTTTTTCGGATTAAACTGCATTTCACTTAAATGATGCCCCCATGCAATCAAATCTACATCCAGACTAATCTGATGAGATGGACGAACACGTCCAGACCGGGTTTCCATCTGTTTAAGCAAATCTATCATTGCACTATAACCAAGCTTGGTCTTTAGTAAACATGCAGCATTCCAGTAATCAGCACCGATTCCATCCCGACACGGGATTTCATAAATTTTTGAAAACCGGATATCCCCCAATTGTTTTAATTGGGCAAAAGCAGTATGAAAATGTTGTTTGGGATTAAAATTACTCGCCAGAGCTAGAGCAAAAATCGTTTCGGTGACGTTCAAGACGAATTCCTACAGAATGAGCTTCTGCAATAATCGCAGGCTTACGGATGGTAATTTTAATCGATTCTATCGCTTCAAAGGTAGTAAAAAGCGCATCCATAACCAATTTTGCAGCATGTTCGATTAATTTTGGTGCAGCATCAATAATCACTTTTGCTGATATTTCACATATTTCAGCATAATTGAGTGTATCGACCAACTCATCAGAATCTGCAGCCTGCTGCAAATTTGTAGAAATAACCAGATCCAGCATCAAAGGCTGCTTGATCTGCCGTTCCCAATTAAAACACCCGACTACAGTTTCAACTTTTAAGCCTTCTATAATAATCGAATCCATCGATTCCCCTAAAATATTCAATTCTTAGCTTGCTATATTCCCGCTCGTCAAATCAGAAAGGGATTTATCAAACAGCCCCTGCCAGGGGCTTAGATGAATCATAAAAAATTAATGTTTTAATAACAACGAAGGATCCATTTGCATCTGCAAACGTTGATCTGCATAGATATCGGTATAAGGTGCAAGTACACGCATGAAACGGTCAAAATACAGCATCTGTTTAAACAATAAGGCAAAATCCCGTGGGAAACGTATTCCGTGGCGTTCACCCACAGCAACCATATCCATCATGATATCATTAAGGTCGGAAGGTTTAGATGCGAGTAACTCCTGTGGATCAGCCATTAATACTCCACTAAATAGACGTTCTATATCCTGTGCAAGAACTTGAGTATCTATCTGCTTACTGGTCGCACCCATTTTCAGCATATTTTCTGCCATTGCCTGATAATCAGTTTTTTGCAAGGAATCCATAAATGCAATACATGCTGACCAGACTTCTGGGTTGAGTTGTCCAACTATTCCAAAATCAATAAAACCAACTCGTCCATCTTCAAGCAGCATCAGATTTCCTGCATGCAAATCGGCATGAAAACTATTACACATCATCAAACTGCCAAACCAGGTATTCATGGCAGTAATCAAGACTTGAGAAGGGTCTTTTGAATATTGTTTAACGATTTCAAAATCGGTCAAAGGTACACCATACAAACGCTGCATGGTTAAAACACGACGTGTTGAATATTGATGATAAACTCTTGGTGCAGTCGCCGCCTGATTATTGGTTAATTGCAAATACTCCCGGAAATCTTCAAGATTTTTTGCTTCTTCAATAAAGTCAACTTCACGTACCATACGTGTTTTGATTTCTTCAACAATATCAGCCAAAGATGCAAATTTAACCTTAGGGACAGCTTTTTCTAAAATTTTGGTTGCCCAATGCAACACGTTTAAATCTGTATATAAAATCGTTTCAACACCAGGCTTTTGCACCTTGATCACTACATCCTCACCGCTCACCAGTTTTGCAGCATGAACCTGTGCAATAGATGCCGAAGCAAGGGGCTTTTCTTCAATCGAAGCAAAAATCTCAGTCAAATCACGGCCAGCAAACTCGGAAGCAAGCACCTCTTCAACATAACTAAATGGTAGCGATGGTGTTTGGTCTAGGCAGCCTTGAAACTCTTCGACATATTCACGTGGGAAAAGTGATGGTGTACTGGCAATAAACTGACCGAGCTTGATGTAGGTTGAGCCGAGAGATTCAAACGTTTCTCGCATCAGTTTTGCATTACTCGGTTTTTCTGTTGCATATTTAATGCCTGCTTTTGCCGCTACAACAGCCGTTTCACCCATTCGGGCAACCGAACGTAGTCCATCCAACCAGATATTTTTTTTCATAGTGTCTTTGAAACGCCAATTTTCACCAAGTGTACCAAAAAAGTTTTAACTATGGTCGAATCTTGCCTGACAAACAGTACAATCAACGTCCTTTTCAAAACTCAGAATTTTTTGCTGCATCGTTAAACCATCCCATAACAATAACTTCTGTTTCAAAGGTGTTTTGTTTAAACCTAAATACAAAAGTGCATGGTGTGCCTGCAAGGTAGCCATAACATTGGGGGTGGTTGCCAATACCCCCGAATCAGCGCACCTAAAACCTTCGTCAGCGTGGTGCTCTTTGGGAAATAGACATTCATAGCATGCACTTTCCCCTTCAACCATAAATAACTGTCCCTGAAAACCAATCGCAGATGCACTAATTAAGGCAACATCATGTTGTTTACATACAGTATTAACCAGATAACGCGTTGTGAAATTATCACAACCATCTAAAACCAGATCCTGACTTGCAATTAAATCCGCTGCATTTTTTTCATCCAGATTTGTATAATAGACATCTACCTTGATGAATGGGTTAATAAGCTTGAGTCTTTTTGCCAAAATTTCTGCTTTATAGAAGCCAATATCTTCTGATGTATAGGCAATTTGTCTTTGTAAATTACTCGTTTCGATCTGGTCATGATCAATCAGGGTAATTTTACCTACCCCAGCCCGGGCTAATAGTTCCCCTGTTGCACAACCAATACCACCACAACCGACAATCAGTACATTTGAAAATTTAAGCCTTTCCTGAGCATCAATATCCCACCCATCCAGTAATATTTGCCGGCTATAAAGATGCATTTCATCATCACTTAACTCAAATTCACTACCCAGCTTTGCCACGTATTTGTCCTGATCGTTTTGCAAAATCATCGACAAAAATTATAATGGAAATGACATCAATTAAGCAGTGTCTTTTTATAGCAGTTTTTCATCCCGCCTTCTAAATTATCTAGCTCAATCGCTTTACAAGTACATATAAAATATAAAACTGCTAAAATTTTATAGATTTCTTGAATCATATCAATTATTGAATTTGTTTATTAATTACTCATACATCCTTTCTG
>NZ_OOGT01000367.1 GCF_900323515.1 Acinetobacter stercoris
AATATATAATCTTCCTATTCTAGATTTGTATTTTTAATACTAATCTTGGAAATGCAGCAATGTATGTATATAAACTTTACGTAAAAGATAACTTATTGCTATAGGTAAAAGCATTAATAACAAAAATACAATTAAGCTAGCGTGTGTTGCATAACCAATTGCAAGAGAAATACATGCTCCAATTACTGTACCTAAAACCACAATAAAAATATGAGACTGTCGGTTTAGTTCTTGTTCGAGTTGATGAAAGGGTATTTTACTTTGATCAAAAGTGTGACTTATTTTATGTAGAGAATAGGGTAGTTCTTCCTGATTGGGCTGAATTATTTTTTCCATAAATGTGCTCTGGTTGCGATCTCAAATGATACTTAAAACTCTTTTCGGTTCAAAATAACAACATGGAGTGATAATTTTGAGGAGGGAAAATCTATTGTTGTATAATTTTTTATTATTATTTATTTCTAAAGTAATGATTAAGTAAAAAACCACACTCAACGGAGTATGGTTTTTACATTTAGTTTACATAAAATATTTTTACAAGCGTTTGCGTTTTGCTGCTGTAATTTGTGACTGACGCATACGGAAACCTTCTTTTTGTTTCTCTGTGGTTTTGTCAATGCAATATTTACAAGAAACACCATGTTCGTAACTTGGGAGGGTAACTTCTTCTGGTGTGAGTGGCCATCCACAAGCATGACATTTTACATTGACACCTTCTTCTACACCATGAGTCACGGCTGTACGTCCATCAAATACGAAGCATTCACCTTCCCACATGCTGTCTGAAGCCGGAGTCTCTTCAAGGTATCTTAAAATTCCACCTTTAAGGTGGTAGACCTCTGAGAAACCTTCTTGCAAAAGCAAAGAGGTTGATTTTTCACAGCGAATCCCACCTGTACAAAACATCGCAATCTTTTTATCTTTGTGCTGTTCGAGATTTTGTTTTACATATTCTGGAAATTCACGGAATGTTTCTGTTTTTGGATCAATTGCACCTTTAAAAGTACCCGCTTTATATTCATAGTCATTACGGGTATCAATTAAAATCACATCATCACGAGTGATCAACTCATTCCATTCCTTTGGATCCAGATAATGGCCCACCAAATCACGTGGTTTCACCTCGACACCTAAAGTCACGATTTCCTTTTTAAGCTTGATTTTCATTTTTCTAAAAGGTTTGTCATGGCTTTCGGATTCTTTGTATTCCATCGCTGTAAAACCTTCATCAAGTAGGAATTGATGAATTACATCAATCGCTTGACGGTCTCCTGCTACAGTACCATTGATTCCTTCACCAGCAACAATTAGAGTTCCACATAGGTTAATTGTTTTTACCAAGTCCAAAAGGCGTTGTTGAAGATCAGTAGGATCTTGAACTTCTTTAAATTGATAAAGTGCGGCAACAACCCAATTGCTCGCTTGCTGTTCTACAGGTGCAAGCTGTTCTACAGTAGCGTTCATGGAATACTCCAAATGTATTAAGATAGGAAAAAATTCAGGCGCATATTTTAATGCAAATCATGTGAATTTGCGAGAAAGCGGAAGCAAAGAATGCCATAATATGTAATATATTGAAAATAATAGTCAAAAAAGTTAATCATTATATTGATAACATCAGCTTTGATTTTGATGGGTACATGTTGGATATTTATACTAAATATTGTGGTTTTATT
>NZ_OOGT01000017.1 GCF_900323515.1 Acinetobacter stercoris
CTGACACTGAAATAGTCTGTATGGATAAAGGCTATGATTCTGAAATATTAAGAGAGCAGATTAAAAATAGAAGTGCTAAAGCGAATATACGGAAGAAATCAAACACAAGATCAAGTAATGATCATATGGACTGGTATTTATATAAAATCAGACACTTAGTTGAGAATACATTTTGCCGTTTGAAGCAATTCCGAGGAATTGCTACACGGTTTGATAAACTAAAGCGAAACTTTCAAAGCGCAGTTGCCTTAGCTTGTATTTATCTCTGGCTGCCTTTATGAAATGTCAACAGACCCTAGTTAAAAGTGTTGTAATGATGAACAAAAAAATTATTGTAGAGCAATTAAGGGACCAGCTAGATGGTTATATTTCCATAGATAAACTGTTTTTCTTAAATGCATATCAAATGGGGCAAATACAAAATATACAGTTTGTTTCGCAATTAAATATTTTGCTTAACCAAATTCAAAAACATACAGTATCTTTTAAGTGTTATGAGATTTTAAAAGAGCATTTTCCATTTAGTTTTTTAGATGCATATTTTGATTATTCTTTAATAGAAAATAAAACTGAAAATGAAATAGCGGATTTAGACTCTTTATTTGATTTTACGAATAGTTTTACGCAGACTGAAGCTGTTGAAGCTGTTGAAGCTGTTGAAGCTGTTGAAGCTGTTGAAGCTGTTGAAGCTGTTGAAGCTGTTGAAGCTGTTGAAGCTGTTGAAGCTGTTGAAGCTGTTGAAGATATTGAAGCACTCTCAATAGACAAGCCAACACACTTTCTTGATTTTTTATCTGACCTAGATATTTCTACTGAAGAAAAAGAAGAATATTCGGTTATTCCAGATGATGATGCAATATTTTCTTTTACTGAATTTGATTTTGTTGAAAGTGAAATTGATTATTTCCCAGACTCTTTGAGTCATGAGGAAAAATCATTATTAAAAGCAAATGAATTTATGAGCTTGCTTGACTGGCACGGTGAGAAAATTTTAGATCAATTACAGGTGTTTTTTCAGGAGCATCCATCCAATGCTACATGGGCGGCCTTAAAAAGATTGGCTGATTCATCATTAACCTTTGAAGAATTTATTTTAATGGTAAGAACCAAAGAACTCCTTGAAAGTGATTTTTCTTATTCAGACTATGATAATGCTGGTGTTTATAATTTTAATATTCGACAAAAATATTTTCCTTGGCCTACATTATTAAGTATTGTTCGATCTTTTAGTGGATATCCAGATTTTGAAGAAATAGAAACATTACTTCATGAGTTGGATGATGAATGGGTGAGCCACCCAAGCTATATACGGCAATTTTCATCCTTTGCAATCTTTCTAAAATATAGATTTTTAAATATAGATGACAATTTGCCACAATATGTTGAGTTTCAAGACAATCAATTTACTCAACAATATTGGCATACAAGTCACGATACACAGCAAATACAGAAAGAAAAGGATCTGGAAAAGTGGGGGATTTCAAGGCCCAAGATTTCTAATCTCAAAACTATTGAAAGTGGAATTTTGGAACAGTTTGATAAATAAATGGAAAGCGAACGTTTAGCCAAACTGGAAGCCAAATCTAAGAAATCGGCTTAGTCGCAAGAAAATGATGAAGAAATTGAGTGTGAATTAAATGAATAGTACTTTAACTCCAGTTCAAGGTTGTTTAATTAAGTTAGATGTACATGGAGAAACAAGACTTGGCATCGTGTCTCAAACTAAAAATGAAGAAACATGTGTTGTAAAGTGGTTTGATAAGGGGCTTAAAAATCCATTTTCGGATGTGAAGGTAAATGATTTACAGCCAGCCTTTAAGATAGGTATGGAAGTACTAGATGCGACCCCAGAAATTGGATATCAACGACTCGGTAGAGGGGTAATTGTATTTGAACGTAAGCTAGCCGGATTTTATCAATACTTGGTCAATTTTGAGCTGGATAATATCAGAGTTTGGATGCCGTTTCAGCATTTGATCCCAGTTAAAAATGCAGAAGCACGTTTTAAAGGTGGTGACGTCAGTATTAGTCAGACCGAAGTAGAGCGATTTAGGCTAAGAGTATTGGCGAATGCGATTAAATTGTGGAATGAGAATACAGGTGCACTATCACATTTAGATATTGATCCATTACCACATCAGATTAATTTAGTTCACCATATTTTAAAAACAAATAACTTGAATTGGCTAATTGCAGATGATGTTGGTCTCGGTAAAACCATTGAAACAGGAATGTTATTGCATGCTTTAAGACAGCGGGATCAAGCAAGAAGAGTATTGCTTGTTACACCGGCTGGATTAACCAAACAGTGGAAAGAGGAGATGTATCATAAATTCCATATTGATGAATTTAGAATTTATGGTACGGACTTTTTTATTAATGAACAACGTGAATGGAAACAGTATGATTATGTCATAGGGTCGATGGATACCCTAAAACATGATAATCATATTGAAAAATTATTAGATGCTGGAAACTGGGATCTCATAATTTTTGATGAAGGTCATCGCCTATCTAGAAGACAGTATGGAAATAAATATGATTCTTCTGATCGTTTTGACTTGGCAGCAAAGCTTAGATTAAAAACCAAAGCAATGATTATTTTATCTGCAACCCCTCACCAAGGAGACCAGGCAAAATTTATTGCACTTTTAGAGCTATTGCGACCTGAAAGAAGACGAGATTTATTACAACTAGATCGTAATCCTGAAATTATTAGGGATATGATTTATCGAAATCATAAAGCAGATGTCACAGATAAAGATGGTAAATTTATTTTTAAAGGAAAAGTGACAAAAGCGATAGCTATTCCTACAACTGATGAATTCCAAGAATTTGAAGAGCTATTATCTGCTTACTTTAAAAAAGGGTATCAAGCTAGCCAGGCTGAAGGAAATTTTGCTCGAGCAATTGGCTTTGTAATGACTACGTATCGGAAATTGGCAGCATCAAGTGTCATGGCAATTCATAAAGCTTTGCTAAAACGGGTGACACGCCTTGAGATGAGCTATCAGTCAGCTCATGAAAATTTACAGGAGTTGAATGATGAGCGCTATGCTGGTGAAATTTTAGAAGAAGAACTTACGAAAATTTTAAATGATGGTAAAAGTTCGATTGAATTCTTTGCGGGAGAATTAGAGGACTTAAAGGAATTAGTCGAAGTAAGTCATCATTTAATACGTGAAGACAAGAAAATAAATGTATTTATGGATTCCATTATTGATCAGATTTTGGCGAAAAACTCCTTGGAGAAAGTTCTTATATTTACTGAGTACAGAACAACTCAAGAATATATTAAGACCAAATTAGAAGAGCAATATGGTCTAGGTAAAGTTGAAATAATTAATGGTTCTATGAAACATGATGATCGTATTAATGCGATCAAAAACTTTGAAGAAACAGGCCAATTTCTTATTTCTACAGAAGCTGGTGGCGAGGGGATTAACTTACAAAAGACCTGTAATATCATGGTGAATTATGATCTGCCATGGAATCCGATGCGCTTAGTCCAACGTATTGGGCGTTTATATCGTTATGGACAACAGAAAAATGTTCTCATTTTTAATTTACATCAACCGGACAGTGTTGATGTAAATATTATCTTTAAAATGTATGAGCGGATTGAGCAAATTGTTAATGATCTTTCCAATGTACAAGTACATGAGTTTAATGATGGATTGAAGGATGAAATTTTAGGTGAGCTTAGTCAATATGTTGACGTTGAAGATGTTTTGAAAACGCTTACTGAGATAGGTATTTCACGCACAGAAGAAAGAATTGAAGAGGCATTAAGAAATGCCAAAGAAGCAGTGAATATCCAGCGAGAAATTTTATCTTATGCTACAAGTGGGGATGCTGATAGTGTTCGAACAGATATTCAGGTAGAAACTAACCATATCGAAAGCTTCATTTTAGGTATGCTTGAACTCTTGGATATTGAGTATACTTTACATAGCGAATCTGGCTATATTCGTATCCGATTTAATGACGAATATCAGAAAAAATTTAAAAGCATATTAGGTAAAGCATCTTTATTAGATGTAACGATTGATCGCTCTGTCGCAGTGAATCGTCCTCAGATACATATGCTAGATCTGTCTTCACCTATCATGCAATATTTGATTGAAAAGGCATTGGATTATGATACTGGCGGATTATGTTGTGCTATTTCAAATGCTGAAAAGGCGTTTATGAATTTTATGACGACCAATATTTTAAAATGGCAAGATTTGCAAGGGAATGTTGTACGTAAGCAATTCTGTATATACACATATTCACCAAAAAGTGAACATGTAAATCCACCAAAAATTTTAGATATGTTCACTAAAAAATTAACCGCATTTCATCAAACAGTACCGATTACTACACAGCAGGCAAATAGCCTATTAGAAAAAGCGGATAAAGCCCTACAGTCTTTTATGGCAGAAAAATCTAATTCATATTTAATGCCAAATGATTTGTATTGTTCGTCTATGTTACTAAATTTATCCACTAAATAAGAATATGCACTATAGCCAGAGCATGGTTAACATGCTCTGTTTTTGAATGAAAAACGATAAAGTGGTTTATTGATTTTACATTTTTTTGGTAGAAATGGCTAAAAACATGCATTAATAAATGAACCGTACCGGGTTTGTCGGAGAGTAAGCGTCCGCTGAACACACCTTATGAATTCATCCTATAAGCCTTAATTTAGTCCCCACTTAAAAACAAGTGGGGACTTAAATTTATGACGACAAATAATCAGACATCCATCGCATCTCTAGCGAAAAAACGCAGAACATACAGTGCTGAATTTAAACAGCAGATCGTTCAGGCTTGTAAAGCACCTGACGTTTCAATTGCTTCGGTCGCTTTGCAACATGGATTGAATACAAATCTTGTATCCAAATGGATTCGCTTATTTGATGGTAAGCCAAAGAATGATCGCTCACCACTACCGAATAAACCTGCATTTATTGCCTTATCCTGCTCTGCACCATTAGATCCTATTTCTACTAATATGTTAACGTGTAGGTATTGAATATTAACGTCATTACTTGAGAAATTCTGAAATTTAGGAGCATTTTGTGTTTGGGGCATTTTTTAGAAAAAAAGGTTTAAAAAATCCTGTTGAATTATCTAAATTTAAAACAGAAGTCTATCAAGGGTTAGTTCAAAGAATCCGTAATCCACAACAACTTTATGACTTTTTTATGGAAGATATAGATGGTGCTTCGCAAGGTAATAGTATTGCTCAACAATATGTAAATTCATTAGGATTGTTCAAAGTTGAATATAAAGGTGCTTTGTATCAAAGTTCATCAATGGATGAGGATGATAGTGCCCTAGACTATTTAAATAATAAGATTAGTCCTTTATTAATCAATGAATTAGGTCTTGATAAGGCAATTTTGGTTAGATGTCAGATATTGCAAAAATTCTTTAAAGATAATAAGAATCTCTTAGATGAAGTACGTTTAAAACATGCAAGATACATGTTAAATACTGCTGAAGAACGTCATGTTCGGGAAAGAAAAGCAGATGAATGGATTGAGGTCGTTAACTATTTTTTAAGTTATAGTGGGAAAAAACCTGTTGCGAAAGATCTTACAGATATAGTTCCTCGTAAAAATTGGACTGAGTTCGGTTTCTATTATGATTTATATCAAGATATCAAGGACTATATGTCAGAAAATGAAGAAATCCCTCATGATATTATGACTCCCCTAAATTATGCCCTACGATTTAGTTATGGTGGTTTATATGCTCAGGGGTTATGTACCAAAGAGGTATTCGATTCAATTTCTCATCCTTTTAATGTGAGGATGATTATGGTCGGAAGAATGTTGTCTAAAGAGGAGCAAGTAAATTTTCAGGAAGACTCTCTAACCCAAGCGGTTAAATGGATTAATACCTCATACGATAATAAAGTTAAAAGACATACTACATCTTTGATTGTTCAAGCAGCTAGAAATGATTTGTGTTTGAAATCAGCTTTAATCGATGCTGCAGAAGCCTCTTTTATACCGGACTTTGCCGACTCCCTAAATTTAGAAGTGATTAATAGTGATTTCGTCACTATGTTCTTTACAATGGGGGGATGGTTGCCAGATGAGGATGCTGAAGCTTTTGTAAATAAAGTTTATAATTTCTTACACGAACCAAATTTAACACCTTATATATTTTTACATAAGATGCCTGCAGATATATGAATTTCTATTAATAAAAAAGCCCAAAAGCATAGACCTCTTGCGAAAGTACCGTTTTACCTAATTTTTGAATTGGCTAAAACCTTATAAAATGTAGCTTTGGGCTGTTTAAATTTTGACTAACGCAAGAAGTCTCATGTAATTCCAGTCAGTTAAGAAACTGACTGGAATTTCCTTTTTTAAATTCATGATGATAATTAAAATATGGAAAACTCATCCACAACTGTTTGAGGCAGGACTACATTTAAAAATGATTGTTTCTGCGACAAATTCGCTAAGTGATGGTGATTGACGAGTTTTACGGATGAAAAATGCCTTTGGTTACTTTAGGCAAAACAAAAGCAACAAATTAGCTCTAACGATTTGATTTAAAAGGATAATAATCCGCTATTAACGACTAAGAATTAAGGAGTTTATGTTTAAACTCCTTAACTGACTGGCATTACCAAAAGCATGGGCTTTTTTTATTAACTTAATCTAATTATTTCAATTAGATAATTGAATTAATTAAAGAGTCGTATTATTTGATTATCCGCTGATCTTCCCAATAACACGGCACTACAATTAAATTGTTTTCATGCAACCGTGACCATAATCGGACACCTAAATCCCGCTGTATATTCTGTAATGTGAAATTGGAAATGAGCATCGTCGACTTCATATTGTCATAACGGCTATACAGAACCTTATGCACCATCTCTAGACGTTTCTCATGCCGGTCATGCAGGCCATATTCATCAATTACTAATAAATCAAAACTGGAGAAATGGTTGATTACTTCCTTTTCAGAACGTGAAGCATCTGACTAGGTGTCCATCATTTTTTGAGCAATTTCTGCACTGGTATAGTAGCGAGCAGATTTTGTACTGTTATGCAGAATATTACGAATGATTGACGCACTCAGGTGCGTCTTTCCTGTACCTGGTGTACCAATGAGCAGCAGGTTTGGATAATGGCCAGAAATAATTTGCTGTGCAAAAGCCTGACATAGTTTGATGGCATTGTCTTGTGCAGGACATGCAATCACATAATTCTTGAAGCCACGGTCCAGGTAGCGTTTATTGAGCCCTGAGTTTCTGATTTTCTGTTGTAGCAATCGCTGTTGCAACTCATCTGCATAGGCTGCATGTGAGTGATGGACGGTTTCTTTCGCACACAATTTACAGAGCCTGTGGCCGGCAATTTCCATCAGGGGTATATGATGGGTAGGGCAGAGTGTTTCTGTTGTTTCTGCGTGAAATTGGAGCGTTTTAAGCATGGTATTCATGATCATTCTCCTAAATCCATTTTGAATTTTCTAAAAAACTCTCATTTTTTTCTTCAAAATTTGAAGATGAAGATGAAGGGCATGGTTCAAGCATGACTTGAGTAATACTCGGGCTCTTCTCAGGAGCTGCTTGAGCATTTACTTTTCGTTGCTTAGCTGATGCTTGAGCATTACTTGCGGATTTTCCCCAACGTGCTTGAGCTGCATTTTTAGCTTTATCAGATTTCATTTGCTGATTTTGCAATGCCTGGCTTTTTAAACTGGTTAAAAAACTTGAATGAATTTGCTCAGATTCGATTTCAAACAATTCCAGGGCTATTAGCGTATTCAACAAAGTTTTAGCCTTGGTATGTTGCGATAATTTTGTGATGCTACATACCGTAGCTAGGTCGTGAGGAATAGCACCATTTTTCCAGAAATCCATCATTAACAGCAGTGCCGCACCAATTTGCTCTGCTGTCATTCGTGCAAATTTCGCCTGTAAGTCGCCAATATAGAGTGGCATCCAAATTGAAATATGTTTATGCATGTGTTCACCTTTTTTATAGGTATAGAGGGCTAAGGTCATCAATCAGATGACCTTGTATATTTATTTGATCAGGGAGCTAAGCTCATTAACCGGAGGCGAGCCTGTTGGGCCAAGTCATCGTAATGGGCTTGCCCTTCATCCAGCATTCGCTGTAGCCACAGTCTTAACGCCTGGTGATCATCGAAGCATTTGTTGATCTCCAGCAAAAACGCCAGATTGTGCAGTTTAGGAATGTGTAGCTCATGGATTAATTCACGAGCGACAGTATCAGCTTCAGGACTGACGACCACACCACCAAAGAAAGCTTTACTATTCATGTGCAAGCTCCTCTGTATTTAGTTTTTCCAGCATGGCTTCAAAAGCACTGCCATCGCGACGCGTAACATTGGGGATATAACGACTATAGACCCGGAATAGCATTTCAGTCGTTGAATGTCCTAATTGACGTGCGATCCATTCGGGATTTTCTCCTGCTGACAGCCAGAGCGTTGCTGCTGTATGACGTGTTTGATAGGCACGACGTGGCTTTAGGCCTAAATAGCGTAATAAAGGATGCCAGACACGTCTATTCACTAGGCGATAATCGAGAGGTCCACCATCACGATTACAGAATACAAACTCTGATTTACTATTATTTAAGCTTTTCTGTTGCAGAAAGGCTTGATAAACGCGGTCATTCATCTGGATCGTGCGGTCAGAAGCATAGGTTTTGGTTCCACCCAGCTCCCCATTCACCAAGGCTTCGCGAATGTGGATTTCTCGACGTTGCAAGTCCACATTTTTCCATTGCAGACCATCGATTTCACTGGTACGCATACCCGTAAAAAAGCGAATGGTGTAATAGGGGCGGAAGTCTTCACGCACCGTGTTAAGAATTTTATGCACCTCTTCCAGAGAAAAAGGTGTGACTTTAATCTTGCTTTCCTTCAGATTGTTAATATTTTTATAAGGCGATTCAAACTCGTATCGTTCAGCCGCATCATTTAGTATCATACGTAAAGGCGTCATGATTTGATTGATCCTCGATGCTTTCAGGCTTGTCTGATCTTTTCCGTGTGTCACTTGGGCGAGAGAGGCACGGAAGTTCAGCAAGTCTGACTTCTTGATTTTTGAAAGAACCTGATTACCAAAAGCAGGGATCAAATAGTTTTTGATGACAATTGAAACCTTCTGTTGATAGGAAGCTCTCCATTCAATTTGTTTCTGTTTAAACCACACTTCAGTAAACTCTTTAAAAAGAGGAATCTTGGTTTGTACAGCGATTTGCTGACTTCTTTTTTCCTTAAATTCATCGACACGTTTACTTTTTGGAAAGTACTTTTCGTATTCAAAAGTTCCCAGTGTGATTTCTGCCTCAAGCTGCTCGAGGCGTTTTTTCAAAATGCGACGGTTATAGGCATTGTCTTCAAGATTGGTTGTTTCTCTGCAACGAATGCCCATGTAGCGAAAGTCGGCAATCAGTTTGCCACTTCGTTCCCGGATGGTAGCCATCAGTTAAACCTCCTAAGCTTTATTGCAAGGCATCCATGCTTAAACCAGTGAATTTAAGCATTTCAGTTTCAATACGTTCCCAAACAAAAAGAATTTTGCGACCACCAAAAGGACGGATGTAGTGAACACCTTCAATAAAGACACTGTCCTTCAGCTGGTTGCGAATGGTACGAGCGTCGTACTGGATTTTTTCAGCCAGTTGCTGGGCTGTGAGATAGGTATATGACATAATAGAGCCTCATATTTTTTACTAGGTAACTAGGAAAAATTATTCCTAAGACATAAATTATCATATTTTTATGTTGTTGCAAGTACTTTTTATGATTTAACTAGGAAATTTTATGATTATTTCAAACTTGGCAGTTTTATTAGCAGAAAGGAAACTTAAGGTTGCTGATTTGGTGAGAAGTACTGGAATTAATAAATCTACTTTACATAAACTTTATAATGATGAATCTGTACGGATTGATTTTGAGACAATTGATAAAATTTGTATTGCATTAGATGTAGAAGTGGGCGATTTGTTGATTTTCAAGAAAATTGATAATAATCAAAATGATAATAGTTAGTTTGGTCACAATTGGTCACATCAAAAAGTGAAATGGTCACAAATTCTTGATCATTTGGTAAAAAACACCTTGTTTGGAAGAGAATAGGATAATTTTTTGCCTTCAAAAAAGCTCTGAAAGTGGTGATCGATTGAGGATATTTAAGGTCAATTGAGACCATTTTTATTGTCGTGGGCACGCCATGGTCACATCTTGGTCACAAAATACAAATTACATTAAGAATATTTTTTATCGAATCGAATAAAAAAGAAAAGAGGGTTTTCAAAAAACATAATAAATTCAACAAGAAAAAAGCCCCCATCTTTCGATGAGGGCTTTTAGAATTTGGAGCGGGAAACGAGACTCGAACTCGCGACCCCAACCTTGGCAAGGTTATGCTCTACCAACTGAGCTATTCCCGCATATTGAGCAGTTTTTACGAAAACTTACACTAAAAAAACCAAATCTGGAGCGGGAAACGAGACTCGAACTCGCGACCCCAACCTTGGCAAGGTTATGCTCTACCAACTGAGCTATTCCCGCGTGCCGCCTATAATACATTAAGCAGATACAGGGTCAACAATTTTCTGCTGTTATCCTGTTTATTTGCATAAAATAAAATCATTTTCCTGAAAAGGCTGTTCAAAATAACTTTAGTACAGCTGGTATCAAATCAAAGAAAGATATTTAAGGCTTTTTATGATCTGGATTTGCCATATTTTCGTTTGAAAGTTATCGTTATACTGGACTGAATTAGGATTTCCTCAGGGTGAGATATGACTTTAGAGCAACAACTTATTGAAAGATTCAACTCGTTATCTCCATCACATCTAGAAGTGATTAACGAATCAGCAGGTCATGGTGGGTATTTTCCAGGTAAAGAATCACATTTTAAAGTTATTATCGTCAGTGAGGTTTTTTCGGGTCTTCGTTTGGTTCAGCGTCACCAGAAAGTCTATGCAGCTGCAGCAGAGTTGATTAGTCCAGGGAAAATACATGCTTTGGCAATTCATGCTTATGTTCCAGATGAGTGGCAAGGTCAGGCACCAGCAAGTCCAGATTGTGCACATGCCCCAAAAGCTTAGCAGGCATTAGAACGATATGGATCAACATACATTATTTATTGCCCTGCATGGTTTAGCTGTTGTCTTACTTCTTATCATTATATTGCTTAGGGGGACGACGTTATTTAAAAGGGTTGAAGACAATCAACCCAATCAGAATAAACGTAAAGTTTATGTCGCAATCCAGCATGCCTCATTAACACTTTTAGTATTCTCAGGCTTAGCTTTACTTTATATGAAGCATTTTCAAGTCGAACATTGGTTTTATGCAAAAATCATTTTATTTCTGGTTTTATTATCATCCTTGATCAAAACGTATAAAAAGGATGATTCAGTGTTGTTGTCTCAGCGCAGAGCTGGTCTGGTGCTTTCTGTGGTTGCATTTGTCGCTATTTTATCCTTGGTGATGATAAAACCGGTTTTTGGTTGATTGTTAGACATAATTTACCCGCTTCCAGGCAGTCTGGGTTAAACTGCTTGGGAGTAAAAATTATAATTTTGAGGGAATTATGCTTACACGTGTCGTGTTTAATCAAAAAGGTGGAGTTGGGAAGTCCAGTATAGCTGTTAATCTGGCAGCAATTAGCGCTGAACAGAACTTGAAAACGCTCTTGATTGATCTAGACCCTCAAGCGAATTCTAGCCAGTATATTTTAGGTGATATTGCAACCTATTGCGCTGATCGTGCTGTATTAGAACCAAATATTGAAAACTTTTTCCATGACGTTCTAGGTACGACACAACAAAAGGGTTTAATTGGTAATGCAATTGGTTCACTCTTAAAGCCACGTTCTAAAGGTTTTGATCACTTTGTCCATTCTTCAAAATATAAAAATCTGGATGTTCTACCCGCGAGTCCGACTTTAGGCGCTTTAGAGCATGCACTGGAAGCAAAACACAAAATATATAAGCTTCGTGATGCGATCCAAAGTCTAAGAGGACAATATGACCGTATCTTTATTGACACGCCACCTGCCTTTAATTTCTTTACCTTGTCTGCATTGATTGCTGCTGACCGGGTATTGATACCATTTGATTGTGACGTATTTTCTAAACGTGCTTTACAGACACTGATTGCCAATGTTATTGAAACTCAAGATGACCATAATGATGGTCTGGAAATAGAGGGGATTGTTGTTAATCAGTTTCAGGCACAGGCAAAATTGCCACGTGAAGTTGTGCAGCAATTAAAAGATGAAGGGATGCCTGTGCTTAACAATATGTTACCTCCTTCAGTTTTAATGAAAGAATCTCATCACAAAAATCAGCCACTTATATATTTATCGCCAGAACATAAATTGACGCAGGCCTATCAATTATTGTTCAATGAAATCGAGCAATAATAAATTGAGATGTCTATGAAAAAGATTTCTTTGAGTCTTTTTGCAGTTAGTGCCTTATTATTAACAGCATGTGCAACAACGGTTAAGCCTTCATATGTTTCGCCAACCAATTACCAGTCTTATACTTGTAGTCAACTGACGAGTGAGTTTGATCGCATCCAGCAATATATTAATAGCGGTGTACAACCTGCTAAACGTACAGGGGTAGGTGTCGGACTTGGTGTAGGTGGCGGTTGGGGTTTTGGACGTCATAGCGGTTGGGGCTTCGGTCCATCCATCTCGGTTAATATGGGACAGTCTTCGAACACTAAAAATACCGAGCTTGCCAGACTTTATGGTCAGCAAGATGCAATTTCACAAGCTGCCCAATTTAAAAACTGTTCATTTGTTCCTAAACGGATAGTCAATAACAAATAATAAAAAGGCTGTATCATTAGATACAGCCTTTTTATTTTGAGATTTGATTATTTTTCAGTTGATGTAGATATTTTTTTAGAAAAAAACTTATGACGAATATAGCCAATTACACCTGGTAAAATACTTAAAATGATAATTCCGAAAATCAGGTGGGTGAAGTTGTCTTTAACCAGAGGTATATTACCAAATAAATACCCTAGTGTTACAAATGAGCCAACCCATAAAGCTGCACCGATGATGTTATATAATAGGAAATAGCGGTAATGCATTTCCCCCGCACCAGCAACGAATGGGGCAAAGGTACGAATGAAAGGTAAGAATCTGGCAATAATAATGGTTTTTCCACCATGTCGTTCAAAGAAATGATGAGTTTTTATCAGATGTTCTTTATTAATCAGTTTGCTATTGATTTCAAATACACGTGGTCCGACAAATTTACCTATATGATAATTTAGTGTGTCACCCAGAACTGCTGCAATAAAAAGAAGCCCTCCTAAAAGCCAAGGGTTCATTGCTCCAGTTGAAGCGGCTAGAGCACCAGCAGCAAATAATAGGCTATCACCAGGCAAAAATGGCATCACGACCAAGCCTGTTTCCACAAAAATGATTAGAAATAAAATGCCATAAATCCAAGTACCGTAATTTGTAATAAATTCAGAAAGATGTTGGTCAACGTGTAATATAAAATCAAACAAGTTCATGGTATGAAAACAGCGCAAAAGTGTGGATAAATCCTAGCAGTCTCGTCAGATAAAGTCAGCAGTAAATACCAAAAAAATACAACTTCTATCGTTTCAAATTTACAACGATGGGTTTAAATTTTGGTGATTTATTTCACATAAATTCCAACATAAAATGCGTTCATTATTTAAGCAGAATTCAAAAAGGCTATCTCATGTTTAATCCAAATGTTGCTGTTAAAAATATTGTTACCCAACCATTTGCTGATGCCCTCATTAGCCTGCTTGGTCGTATTTTATTGGCATATATATTTATTGTTTCTGGATGGGGAAAAATTACTGCCTACACAGCAACTGTAGGGTATATGGAAGCGATGGGAGTATCCGGTTCATTATTACCACTGACCATTTTAGTTGAGTTTGGCGGAGGTTTAGCTCTTCTATTCGGTTTCCAGACACGTTTGGCTGCGTTAGCTCTTGGTATATTTAGTATTTTAACTGCATTTTTATTTCATGGTGCTGCCGATCAGGGTTCAGTAATCAATTTCATGAAAAACTTAAGTATGGCAGGTGGTTTCTTTATTTTAATGCTACATGGTGCAGGTAAAATTAGCCTTGACCACATTATTGAAAAATAAATCATTCCATTGACCTGTAATAAAAGCGCTTAATCGCGCTTTTATTTATTTGAAAATCATTCATTTTTTTTCTTGAAAGTATTGATGCATGAATCATGTGCGTAGCAGCTATAAAAATGATAGAATACAGCGCTTATTTTCCGATTACCTGCATAGTTGTTTGTCATGACTACCAATACTCAAATTACCCAAGACCGTATCTTGATCTTGGATTTCGGTTCTCAATATAGTCAGCTCATTGCACGTCGTGTGCGCGAAGCTGGTGTATATTCTGAAATGTATGCCTATGACATGTCTGAAGAAGACATTCGTGCATTTAATCCTAACGGGATTATCTTATCAGGCGGTCCTGAAAGCGTTCATGAGGAAGGTAGTCCACGCGCTCCAGAAGTTGTCTTCAATCTGGGTGTGCCTGTACTGGGTATCTGCTACGGCTTGCAAACCATGTCAGAGCAATTGGGTGGTAAAGTAGAAGCGGGAACAGTTCACGAATTTGGTTATGCTGAGGTTGATGTCAAAGAACGTGACCAGCTCATTGGTGATCTGGATGATGGCAATAATCAGCTTAAAGTCTGGATGAGTCATGGTGATAAAGTTTCACAGGTTCCTGCCGGCTTTAAAGTGACTGCGAGTACACCGAGCTGTCCATTTGCAGCAGTTTCAGATGAAGTACGCCGTTTTTATGGTGTGCAGTTCCATCCAGAAGTAACGCATACTGCAAAAGGTGAACAATTACTTTCTAACTTTGTTCATAAAATTTGTGGATGTGGTGGTCTTTGGAATTCTGAAAATATTATCGAACTTCGTGTTCAACAGTTACGTGAACAAATTGGTAATGAAAAAGTTCTTTTAGGTCTTTCAGGTGGGGTTGACTCATCTGTGGTTGCTGCACTTTTACACCGTGCGATTGGCGATCAGTTGACTTGTGTATTTGTAGACAACGGATTACTTCGTTTACACGAAGGCGATCAAGTGATGGACATGTTTGCGAAAAACATGGGTATTCGTGTGATTCGTGCCGATGCAGAAAATCGTTTCTTGACAGCACTTGCTGGTGAAGTAGATCCAGAGAAAAAACGTAAGATTATTGGTCGTGAATTTATCGAAGTTTTTGCTGAAGAAGCACGTAAACTTGATGGTGTAAAATTCTTGGCTCAAGGTACGATTTATCCAGATGTGATTGAATCTGCTGCCAGCAAACAAGGTAAAGCACATGTGATCAAATCACACCATAATGTGGGTGGTTTACCAGAAGATCTAGCTTTTGAATTGGTTGAACCTTTACGTGATTTGTTTAAAGATGAAGTGCGTCGTTTAGGTACGACTTTAGGTTTACCACATGAAATGCTTTATCGTCATCCATTCCCGGGTCCAGGTTTGGGTGTGCGTATCTTGGGTGAAGTGAAAAAAGAATATGCTGATATTCTTCGTTTAGCTGATGACATCTTTATGCAAGAGCTTCGTGCTAGCGGTTGGTATGATAAAACTGCTCAGGCATTTGCGGTATTCCAACCTGTAAAATCTGTAGGTGTGGTGGGTGATGGGCGTCGTTATGCATGGGTGATTGCTCTTCGTGCAGTTGAAACAGTTGACTTTATGACAGCTCGTTTTGCACATCTTCCGTATGAGTTGGTTGACAAGATTTCAACGCGGATCATGAACGAGATTAAAGATGTTTCTCGTGTGGTTTATGATGTTTCTTCTAAACCACCTGCTACAATTGAGTGGGAGTAATTTCCGAAGGGAATTATTTTGAAAAGGACGCACCAGCGTCCTTTTTTATATCCTAAAATTTATAATTTGTTATTTATCAAACTATTATAATTTATACAGGTATCTTAACTCGACAAAAGATATATTAAGATATATCTTAATAAATATAAATTAATCAGTTCTTCAGAGGTAATGATGAAATTAGATAAGCATCACCATTTAAAAGATGAATTTGATCTCTCTGAACAGCATGCAGAAAGAGGGCATCGCGGTCGACGTGGGCGCTTGTTTGAAGCAGGCCGGATGAAAGCTCTGGTTTTGTATTTAATACAGCAAGAACCTAAGCATGGTTATGAAATTATCAAGGAAATCAGTGACCTTGTTGGTGGCGGTTATAGTCCGAGTCCAGGAACAATCTATCCAACCCTGACTTATTTAGAAGATATGGGCTTTGTTACTGTGCAAAGCACTGACGATGATCGCAAGCAATATCACATTACGAATGCAGGTCAGACCCACTTACAACAACAACAGCAAATAGTCACGCATTTGCTTGAAAAACTCGAGATGAGACGTGAAATTCACAACAACGATCAGTTGCTTGATATCCATCGTGCAATGGAAAACTTAAAAACTGCATTACGTCTAAAGTTGAGTACTGCCGAATACGATGTGGCACAAGTACGGAAAATTGCAGAAAAGATTGATATGGCTGCGGTAGAAATTGGACGTTTGTAATTGAGGTACGTTGATATGAGTATTGAAATTCAGCAACAAATTAAAAAAGCAGGCTTAAAAGTCACTCAGGCACGTGTGGCTGTTTTGTCATTGATCGCACAGCAACAAGAAAGCATGACGGTGAAACAACTTTATCAGCATTTATATCAATCAGATAAAAAGTTGAGCTTGGCTACGGTCTATCGTGTGATTGCCGATTTGGAGTTCGCAGGTTTGATCCATCAAAATCAGCTTGGTCGAGGTGAAGCAAAATATACCTTGCCACATACAACTGATCTGAAGTTATTACAGATTAAATGTGCTGATCTGTCATGTCTTGATCATGATTTGCTTGTGGAATCCTTACAAAACATATTTCAAAAATTCAATGTTGATTTACTGGAAATCGAATTTAAGAAGTTGCCAAAAACCACTTTATGTAACAGGGAGATATCATGAAACAACATCAATACCATGTAACTGTTCAGCATATCGCTGACGCTAAAGGGCAGGCTTCAATTTATACAGAAGATTTACAATTCAATGTTGGTAATCATGATGATATTTTTAAAATAGTTGAACGTTTACAAAATGCCAAATTATTTGATGCAGAGACTACAAAAGCTTTTGCTGTAGGACTCAAACTATTTAGTGAGGTGATGCTGGAAAATAGAGAGCATGTGCTATTTCAGGAGTTTGCTCCAGCATTTGGACAGTTCATGAAAAATTTAAAGCAAAATGTTAAAAAAGAGTCTGATGCAAAATAAACCTGTAATGATGATAGGAAATATACCGAAACTACCAGCCAGAGCAATGGCTTGGGTGTTGCCATTGTTATTATCTGGTCTTATGAGTGGTACGATTTCCATGATTAATCTATGGAAAAATTTAGGTTGGATAGATGGTTTTTTCGCAAAATGGTTTTCTGTTTGGTTGTTTTCATGGATGATTGCATATCCTACAGTACTCTTATTCCTCCCATTGGTACGTCGGATTTGTGCTCTATTTATTGATGTCCCACCTTCACATTCATCCTGATTTTTGATGAAAAAACAGTGATTAGAATATTATTGTTATAGCAATATTGCTTTATTTGACCCTATGTTAAATAAAATGTAATCTGGAAATCGTTTTTTACATCAAAAACAAAACTTATATTGTCCTATTTATAACATTCAGCGTATTAAGTTAGCTATAGGTCGAAGCAGGGTGCATCGATATGATAGATAGAAAATAAATGTGAAATCAAATATCACTTGACGGAGAGTAGGCAAAATATGACCAATACAAATTATACCGAGATTTCCGACTCAGATGATTGCGAAAAATATGTCAATCAATATATTCAGGATTTTGAAATTCGTTCGGCTGAAATAGGTAAAGGTACTGTTATTAAACGTGCTTTGCCCAGTCGCCATAAACGTATGATAGGTGCGTGGTGTTTTCTGGATCATGCAGGTCCAGTAACGTTTCCACAAGGTGATGGTCTTGATGTAGGACCGCATCCACATATGGGATTACAGACCTTCACCTGGATGATTGAAGGCACCATGATGCATACTGATAGTATAGGTTCAAAACAGTTGATTCGACCAAAACAGGTCAATCTGATGACCGCAGGTTACGGTATTTCACATACTGAGGTTGCACCAGATACAGAAACACATATGCATGCAGCACAGCTCTGGATAGCCTTGCCTGATGATAAGCGCAATATGCCGCCTCAATTTGATCATTATCCTGAATTACCTGTTGTTGAACAGGATCAGATTGAATTTACAGTATTGGTCGGTGAGTTTTTAAATACTACGTCTCCAGTACAAGTACATACTGAATTGCTTGGTGTCGATTTAATCGCCAAAGAGTCTACATCAACACGATTAAAGTTAAATCCAAAATTCGAATATGGCTTCTTGGCTTTAGATGGCACTGCAACTGTAAATGGTCATGAGTTGAATGATGACAATATGGTGGTGCTTGAACCAGGTATTTCCGAGATTGAAGTTCAATTACATCAAGGTAGCCGTTTGTTATTGATTGGCGGTACTCCTTTTGAAACTCCGATTTTATTATGGTGGAATCTGGTGGGCCGTGAACAGGAAGAGTTAAAACATGCTCGTGAGCAATGGATTAATAAAGATGCCCGTTTTGGTTCTATTCCAGACTATGATGGTCCTCGTCTGGAAGCCCCGGCGTTTCCTGACAAAATGCGTCCATCACGATAAGGAGAAAAAGCGTGGCAGTTATTTCAAGTGCAAAAGTTACAACATCTCCAGAGCCATGGTTAGGCAAGATTCAATCTGGAACACACCAGTTTTTAACTGATAAGCCAGAGTCATTTGGTGGGCATGATCAGGGCCCTGCACCGTATGATTTTATCTGTTCTGGTCTGGTTTCATGTACCATGATTACTTTGCGGATGTATGCCCAGCATAAAGGTTTTGAACTGGGTGAATTTAGTGTCGAAGCCTTTTTTAATGCTAACAAAGAAGGTAAAGAATGGATTGAACGACATATTCACTTTGTCGAGCAGCCAAGTGAAGAAATTCAACAAAAAGTTTTGGAAATAAGTGCAAAAACACCTGTAACTAAAACACTGCTCAGAAGTTTGGAGATTCAAACCCTGATCGTATAAAAGCTTTTAAAAAATGGCATCTTATTTGTATAAGATGCCATTTTTTATGTCTATAATGAGTTTGCCTAAAATAAAAAGGACTAAAAACAGTGATTACATTGCATCATTTAGAACATTCCCGTTCGTTCAGAATACTTTGGGCACTTGAAGAACTTGGACTGGATTATCAGATTAAATATTATAAAAGAACATCTAGTTATGAAGCACCTGCTGAACTAAAGAAAATTCATCCTTTGGGTAAAGCACCTATTTTGACAGATGGAGATTTAACAATTACCGAATCTGCGGTGATACTGGATTATCTTCAGGAAAAATATGATGTTAATAAAAAGTTTAAACCAGAGCAGCCAGAACATTTGATGCAATATAACTACTGGATGCATTATGCAGAAGGTTCACTTATGCCATTGCTGGTCATGAATCTGGTTTTGAGTCAGGTTTCTGCTAAGGTTCCCTTTTTGATTCAGCCTGTTGCCAATAAAATTGTGAAAGGAGTAAAGGCTGGATATATTACACCGAGAGTATGTGATCATATAGAGTTTCTTGAAAGTCACTTATCTGGACGTGAGTATTTTGCTGGGGATTTTTCATTTGCTGATATTCAGATGAGTTTTCCTATCATTGCATTGCAAGAGCGTGTACAAGGACAATATTTAAAAATCAAAGACTACTCGGATAAAATTCAACAACGTCCTGCTTTTATACAGGCAAAAATAAAAAGTGCTGATTTATAAATGTTAAGTTGTGATACATCGCCTAACTTGGTTTTTCTACCTGGTGCTTCAGGGAGTACCGAGTTCTGGCAACCTGTACAACAATTTTTGTCGGATAAATATTCTTCAAATATTATTTCCTATCCTGAATTTGGTGGCTGGCCTTCTTATCCAGGCGTTAACAGTTTTGAAAGTTTGCAGGAGTATGTTCTTGATCAACTAGAAGCTTCAAATATTGTGATTGCACAATCGATGGGAGGTATTTTTGCTGTCCAGGCTGTTTTGCAAAAACCGGAGAAAGTTAAGGCTTTAGTTCTTGTTGCAACTTCTGGTGGAATAGATCTCTCTCAGTTTAATGTTCAAGACTGGCGAGATGAATATAAAAATACATTTCAGGTTCCAGACTGGTTTGTGGACTACCAAAACTTTCTGGATGAAAGATTATGTGAAATAGAATGTCCTGTTTTACTTATTTGGGGAGATAACGATCCGATTAGCCCTATACCTGTGGGTGAATATTTACATGAAAAGCTAGTACATTCTGAACTCGCCATTATTCAGGAAGGGCAACATGACTTAGCACTAAAACATGCTAAAAACGTGAGTCAACTGATTCGATCATTTATAGAAAAACTTGAAACATAATTGATTAAATAAAAATGACATAAAAATGTCACTTATATTAAATACTTCATGGTGAGAATGAGCTATTTTGTTCTGAGCTTGCCGAAAATGAAAAATATACCGAATCACATGACAACAATTGCATTGGCACTCAGTTGCCTGATTGGCTTAAGTGCCTGTAATGATAGTAAAGATACTTCTGTAACGAATACAAAACCTACTACACCAACAGATAACCGAGATCAACGCTTTTTAGCTGCAAAAGAAGGGGATGTCATTGAGGTTGTGATTGATGATTTGTTACCGACTCAAGGCGCGATCGGTTACGATCAGGTCTATTATAAATTAGGACGCTGGCAGGGAGATTTCAACCGACCTACATGGCAGGCTGATCCAGAAAACAATTTAGTTTACTTAAATAAAACTGTCGGTAAAAAATTTAGTGATTATTGCGAAGCGATTGGTGCAAAAAAGCGTGATGATTTTAAGTCGATTGATGAGCTTAAAAAAGCCGATTTGAAAAATCTGAATAGCTTTGGTTGTAAAGAACGGCCAGGAACAGAACTTGCTGATTTGAAAACTGTGGTGGTCGGCTATGATGGAAAATTATATTTAACTGATGGTCATCATACGATGTCCGAGTATCGTGAGCTTCCTGATGGTGGTGGTCAGCTAAAAGTTTGGGTTAAAGTGGTTGGTAATTATAGCGATTTGAAAACTGCTGATCAGTTTTGGACGAAAATGTCGGAACAGGGCAAGGTCTGGTTACGTGATGGTAAAAACCAGAAGATCCAATATCAGCAATTACCCAAAAATCTTGGACTGTTAAGTGAAGCAAATCCAGATGGTATGCAAAATAATCCTTATCGATCATTGGTTTACTTTACACGGGATATCGGTTATGCAAAAGTTGCTAATGCTACGGATTATACTGAATTTTTATGGGAAGACTGGTTTCACAAACAAATTGAAAAAGGTTTAGTGCAGCCACTTAGCGATTATTATCTGGATGTAAAAAAACATGTAGAGGCCGAGGTTTTGGCAAATACTGATATCAAGAAAGATTTGACGATTTCTGGTAGTGCAACAGGTTATAAAGCGGCTATTGCTAACTATTCGATTTTGATGGGCGTGACTAAGCCAACTGATATTATTTACGATAAATTGACTGCAAAAGATTTAGGTGCATTATCGTTAGAAAAAGATGCAGCAAAAGGTTCTGCAACTGCTGATGCTATTTCTGCATTTGATGAATTAAATCGTGATGAAATTAAAAAGGATAAGTCACCAAGGACAGGTGGCAGTCTTTGGTATGCGGTCAAGTATGCTGAATGTGGAAAACCGCAGACAGGAACATGTTGGGGTTGGTAATTTTCATTTTATATGCTTAAGGGGCGAACGATCGTCCCTTATTTTCATGTTATGAATAGTCAGGGTTTTTACGAAGTTGGGAAGGAGTATAACCATAATATTGTTTAAAGCGGGCACTAAAGTGTCCTGCTGAATTAAATCCACAGCTCAGCCCTATTTCCGTTAAATTTTTCTGGCTATTTAGAATGAGATCATGGGCACGTATTAAACGTCTTTGTAAAACAAACTGATGTGGTGGCAGCCCTGTTGATTGTTTAAACATATGTGCAAAGTGATATTCACTTAGCTCAACCTGATTTGCCAGATCGGAAATCGTGAGAGCCAAATGTAGGTTTGACTCAATCCATTCGAATAAACGATTGAGCATAAAAGGAGCCAGACCACCTGTGACCCGAGGCATGTTCCATTGGACATTACTATAGTTTTTAAGCAGATGGTTGAGTAATAGTGATGCAGTACTACTCAACTGTAAGTGATTGGTAGAGTCATGCCAATCGCAACTGAGTAGAAACTGGCGGTAAAGTAGATTTACGAACGGGTCAGGGACGAAATCATGTTCATCCAGTTGAATAAGTGATGGTTCTTTATCCCATATCTTCTGTGCGATTTCGCGTAAATGTTGATCTGTATAATACAAATGTACAAAAGTCAGATCTCCGCGAATATCCCAAGTGGATTCTTGCCCTTCTGGCATTAAGCAGAAACGGTCAGGTGCACCACCACTACGCCAACCTGAGGCTGTTTTCCGGTAATTTTCATAGCCACCTTGGATATACAGGCTCAAGGTATGGTGATTACTACAAACGCTAACGAGGTCGTGTTGATTTTTCCAGGCAGCTACCTGCATACCAGAACCTAATGCTGTGGTGTCTATCAGTTGGGTTTTGTGCTGCTGTAATTGTTCTATGGTTTGATATTTCATTGTCTAAAAGAACAGCAAGATCATGTATTAGTGAGTTTAACTAAGCTCAATAATGAACACAAAATAATGCCCCAAAAAAATCACAAGAAAATGTAAATTGGCGCAACTTCAAAGAAGTTCAGAAATTTAACAAGATGCACACTTAAAGGGTTATTTTTTTAAGAGCTCATTTTATGAATGCAATGCTTTATTTTTCAGTGGTATTAATTTGGGGAACAACATGGATTGCGATTACAGCACAACATGGTGAGTTTTCTCCCGTCATTGGTGTATTCTGGCGATTTGCAATTGCATCTTTTATTTTGTTTTTTATTTTGATTTTATCCAAGCGATTACAAGCATTATCTCTAGAAGATCATCTATTTTGTATATTGCAAGGGTTATGCGTTTTTGGGCTAAATTTCATTTGTTTTTATTCAGCTGTAGCATATATGAACAGTGGCTTGGAGTCAGTGATTTTTTCTATGGCAGTATTATTTAATGCTGTTAATAGCCACCTGTTTTTTAAACAGAAAGTCACTAAAACATTTGTGCCTGCTGCAATATGTGGCATCGTTGGAATATGCGCTTTATTTTGGCATGACATCATTTCGACCGATTTACACTGGCAGACGCTATGGGCTGTTGGGTTATGTATGTTGGGGACGTACGGTTTCTCACTCGGAAACATGATCAGTTTACGCCATCAAAGAAGACATAAGGATATTTTTACAACAAATGCTTATGGGATGTTATACGGAGCGATGGTCATGGCTTTACTTGGATTGGGACTAAAACAGGATTTCCTGCCAAGTATCTCTCTACAGGCACTGATTGCTTTATTCTATTTGGCAATTGCGGGTTCAGTTATTGGCTTTACCCTTTATTTTATTTTGATCGGACGAATTGGAGCAGGACAGGCGGCTTATAGCACTTTATTATTTCCGTTAGTTGCATTAATAATTTCAACTATTTGGGAAAATTATCATTGGCATTTTAGTTCAGTACTGGGCATTGCTTTTATTTTGTTAGGGAACTGGATTTTATTTACACAGCCGAGCTGGTTATTGAAGTATCTAGGTAAATCTAGACAAAAGTCATGCTCAGATATGTAAAAGGCAATCATGTGATTGCCTTTTCCTGACTTAGCGTTTAACTACAATTGAATCTATGCCACTATGTTGTAATGATTGTTGAGCAATCACAGCAGCATCTAAGGAGTCATAAGGTCCTGAAATCACGCGATACCATACTTTGCCACCTTCAGATGTTTTTACCACGTCAGCCGATAAGCCATTTAAGATAATTTCAGCACGTTTTGCATCGGCTTGATCAGGGTCATTGTAGCTACGAACCTGCAAAATATAAGAAGGTTGACGGACTTGCTGAGGTGAAGTCTCGGTAGCGGCACCAGTTACAGCAGAGCTTGATGCTGCCTGGTCTTGACTATGGTCTGGTGCTTCGACAATAACAGGTCGGCTTTGGGTTGCTGACTCAGGAACAGCCTGTTGAGGAATAGGGGTAACTTGTTGTTGTGGTAACAAGTCATAAAAACGATAATCTTTGTTGGTGTCTTCTTGGTAATGATTTGAGGTGATATCATTTTTGGGTTGAACAGGAGCCCACGGTTTCCAAAGCATCAATGCGACTGCACAGCAGATCACAATCAGGATTACAACCAAAGTTCCTAACCATTTCGGAACCAATGGCTTTTTTGGTTTGTTCGGTCGTTCAGATACACCGCGCTGCGTTTTTCCAAACACGTGAAGCCCCTCTAGTTTTTTTATTGGCATTCCATCACGACTGGGTGGTGGATTCATAAATTCATGAGAAATCATTATTCCTCATGAACATCATTTATTTACATCATCACATCGTCTAATTCAAGCAATGTTTGACTTACATACTTTCAGGTGCAGACACACCCAACAGTTCTAGACCATTTTTCAGCACTTGCTGCACATTTATAGAAAGCAATAAGCGTGCTTGAGATAGTTCAGCATCATCACCAAGTACTTTATTTTCGTTGTACCAAGCATGGAACAACGCGGCTAATTCTTTCAAGTAGTTGCCGACCTGATGTGGTTCATAGTGATTTGCTGCACGAACCACAACTTCAGGGTAAGCAGCGAGCTTTGCTAAAATCTCTGTTTCTGCATCCAGTTCAAGTTTAGCTGCAAACTGGCGTGCCTGTGTTGCATCAAAGTTAACACCAGTTGTTGCGGCTTTTTCTAACATACGGCAGATACGGGCATGTGCATACTGGATATAGTACACAGCATTGTCCTTACTTTGGGAAACGGCAAGATCCAGGTCAAAGTCAATGTGCTGTTCAGATTTACGCATAACATAATAAAAACGTGCTGCATCATTGCCGACTTCTTTACGTAAATCACGTAAAGTCACAAATTGACCGGAACGAGATGACATTTGCACCATCTCACCACCACGCCACAAGCTGACAAACTGAACCAATAGAACTGTTAATTTAGATGAATCATAGCCCATTGCATCAATCGCTGCTTTAACACGTGCGATATAGCCATGGTGATCAGAACCCCAGATATCAATAAGATCTGTATAACCACGTTGTAACTTATTCAAATGATAAGCGATGTCTGATGCAAAATAAGTGGTTTGACCATTACGACGTTTTACAACACGGTCTTTTTCATCACCGAATTCGGTTGATTTAAACCAGATATTGCCATCTTTTTCATATAGATAGCCACGTTGATCAAGTGTTTGTAATGCTTCATCAATTTTCTCGGTTAATGTCGCTTCACTGAACCATTGATCGAAAGTAACACCAAACTCACCAAGGTCATCCTTGATATCATCCAGAATGGCATGTAAAGCTGCTTGATGGAAAACACGATAACCTGCATTTAACAAGTTTTGCGAGTTATAAATTAAGCCATCAATATGCTTTTCTTTATCGCCAGAGATTACAACTTTGTTGCCATCTGCATCTAACTCTGGTGCATATTGAACATCTTCTGGAACATCGCGATAAACATCAGCAACTTGACGAACATAGGTATCACCATCTTTATCGATAATACCTTGCGCAATTTCTTTAACATAATCGCCTTGATAGGCATTTTTAGGGAAAACCAGTTGCTGACCACAAAGTTCTAAATAACGTAAATAAGTGGAAGTAGCCAAAATATCCATTTGGCGACCTGCATCGTTGACATAATATTCACGTTCTACCTTAGCACCTGTAGCTTCAAGCAGATTTGCAACGGTCATACCATATGCAGCACCACGACCATGACCGACATGCAAGCTTGACGTCGGATTGGCAGAAACAAATTCAACCTGAATCTTCTTGGCTGCATTGGCTTTGGTTTTACCGTATTGTTCTTTTTGAGCTTGGATTTGATCAAGTACCGCAAAACGCTGGTCAGCATTTAAAAAGAAATTGATAAAACCTGGTCCTGCGATTTCAGCTTTTGCAATATCAGCAACTTCTGGTAAATTCTCGAGAATTTGAGTTGCCAGATCACGTGGCTTCATAGCAGCAGCTTTAGAGGCGATCATGGCAATGTTTGACGCAAAATCACCGTGGCTTCGGTCTTTAGTTCGCGTTAAACTGCTTGTATTATCCCAGTCTGATGGAAGAGTCCCTTGAGCTTTAAGGGATTGAACTGCATGATCGAGTGCTGCTTGTATTGCCGTATTCATAATCTATCGAAAAATAAATGTCGCAGAAAAACGCTAAATATAGCAAATTTCGCTAGCCTTAGGTGAATGCATTTGTATCGAAACCCGATAATATCCGCATATATTTACAAAAATTATCTTCGAGGCTTATTCTTTACACGTTACCGCCTTTTCTAGCAACTCGGATTTACCATTTTGGAAAGTATACAGTGTTGAAGAATAATAAATTTTCAATACTTTTGCTTTGCTCATGGCCGCTTTGAAAACTTCCAGCTTTTTAGGATTATTGGCATCAAATGGATTGAGATAGTTTTTGTTGTCCAGTAAAAATTGAGGTTGTCCTGTTGTATTATCATAAGCTTTCAAAATTTCCTTATCCTCTTTATCCTTGAGAATAAAAGCAGGTTTTTGTGAGGAAATCTTACAAATCAAGCGCAGAGAAAGGATAACACCATCTTTATTTTTATTTTGAAGATCGTATAGTCCCTGTTCTTTATTTTCCAGATATACCCATTGATCTACAGGCATTTTCTCACTAAATTTTTCAATTTGTTCATAAGTTTTTTTACTCAGATCAACCACGCCCTTTTTATCGATCTCAGGGATTTTCCTGGATTTATCAAAAACAGAAGTAATTTTATCTTTAGTTTTGTTTACGGTCTGACAACCAGTTAAAAGGGTTGTACCGATAATACCTAAGCAAAGACTTTTTAAAATAATATTCATAATTATGAGATCCAGGAGGATATCGTGATTTCCATAAAATATTGCAATGTTGATGAAGAAATACAACAGTAATTTGAAGCCAAAATCTTTATATTTATTTCAGGCAATTCATCTTATCACAGTCTGAAATGTTTTGAATATGATTATCAATTATATAAATATCTAGTTCGTGTGAAATAGGCTTATGCTTATATGAGATGAAGATGCTGCAAAATGCCGAATGGACTTCGTTCGTTGCATCATCGTCCACATGAATGAGACAGGAAATGACAAGCGAAAATTTAAAAGCCAAACATCCTCTTTACACACCCTATGCGGGTTACACCCTTCTAGAACTCCCTCTATTAAACAAAGGTTCAGCCTTTACAGAAGAAGAACGTTCAAATTTCAATCTGCATGGTTTATTGCCACATGTGATTGAAACGATCGAAGAACAGCATCATAGATCTTATCAACAATATTGTAATTTTAACGAAGACATTAACAAGCATATTTATTTACGAAATATCCAGGACACGAACGAAACTTTATTTTATTACCTTATTCAACAACATTTGTCTGAAATGATGCCAATTATCTACACACCAACTGTAGGTGAGGCATGTCAGCGTTTTTCAGATATTTATCGTCGACATCGTGGGGTCTTTATTTCTTATCCAGACCGTGAACATATTGATGATATTTTGCAAAATGTGAATCGCCGTAATGTCAAAGTGATTGTAATTACTGATGGTGAGCGTATTTTGGGGCTTGGTGATCAAGGCATTGGTGGTATGGGGATCCCGATTGGCAAGCTTTCACTTTACACTGCTTGTGGTGGTATTAGTCCGGCCTATACCTTGCCAATCACGATTGATGTGGGAACAAACAATCAGCAATTATTAAATGACCCGATTTATATGGGGTGGCGTCAACCTCGTATTTCAGGTGATGAGTACTACGATTTTGTTGATCAGGTCATGAATGCGATCAAACGCCGTTGGCCAAATGCCCTGATCCAGTTTGAGGATTTTGCCCAAACACATGCCATGCCGTTGTTACAAAAATATCGTGATCAGGTGTGCTGTTTTAATGATGATATTCAGGGAACAGCAGCTGTTTCTGTGGGAAGTTTAATCGCTGCGAGTCGGGCAGCTGGTAAACAGCTAAAAGATCAAATATTTACATTTTTAGGCGCAGGCTCAGCGGGTTGTGGTATAGCAGAGCAGATTATTAAGCAAATGGTTGCTGAGGGTTTAACTGATAGTCAAGCTCGTGAACGTGTTTATATGGTTGATCGTTTTGGTTTAATTACTGACAATCAGCCTAATCTGATCGCTTTCCAAACTCCTTTAGCACAAAAAACTGAGGTTGTTTCCAAATGGGCAGGCTCAGACGGGATGATTTCTTTACTTGATGTTGTGAAGAATGCAAAACCAACAGTATTAATCGGGGTATCTGCTCAACCCGGCTTGTTTAATGAAGAAGTGATTAAAACTATGGCAGAGAATTGTGATCGCCCAATTGTATTGCCACTTTCAAATCCAACATCACGTGTAGAAGCTGTTCCCGCTGATATTATTCAATGGACAGATGGTAAGGCATTGATTGCTACTGGTAGCCCGTTTGCTCCAGTAAACTATCAAGGCAAGATTTATAATATTTCTCAGTGTAATAACTCTTATATTTTTCCAGGTATCGGTTTGGGGGTTGTTGCCTCGCATGCAACTCGTGTGACTGATAATATGTTGATGACATCAAGCTCAGCGTTGGCAGACTGTTCACCTATGCTTAATGATCCAGATGCAGATTTATTGCCGAATCTGGATGATTTGCAAAAAGTTTCTAAATATATAGCTTTTAAGGTTGCTAAAACTGCCATTGATGATGGGGTTGCACCAGCAGTGAGTGATGATATCTTGAGAGCAAGCATTGAGAAAAACTTCTGGAAACCAGAGTATCGTCGTTATAAACGTGTACCGTTTTAAGTTTTTCAAAAGCTATTTTATTTAAGGAACCCATAGTGGTTCCTTTTTTGATGGATTTGGATAATTTGATGTTGTTAAATCCATATTTGATTTTCTTTAAGAATGGTGGTTTTATTTGAAAAATTAAATTCATGAATAAAAACAATAAAATATTCGTTCTGTGCTAATGCGTTAAATTTTGATTTTGCTATATTTAATCAATAAATGATTAGAAATTAAAAGAAAATGATTAATCAAATTGGCTATTTNGCTGANAAAATGGGGNTGAATACACGTCATCGTGCAATTTATTCAAAATTTTCAAATCATCTTTTAGATGCTCAGGTTCTGGTNCAAAGTGTAANGGGTGTGCATTTTATCAATGATGAACCTCATTATGAACTTTTATGCNTATCCCTCAATGCCCATATTCCACTTAAATCATTTTCAGGTTGTCTGGTTGCCATAGATATCCTCACAGATTCTGGCGACTTTTCACGCTTTACAGGGATTGTGTCTAAAGTTACCCAGGGTGCCAGTGATGGCTCACTGTGCGTCTATAAAGTCGTATTACAGGATGCCTTTTCTTTACTCAAACTGACTCATAATAGTCGGATATTTCGAAATAGCGATGTCATCAGCATCACCAAAGCACTGATAGAAGAAAGCATTCATAACAGCTCATTAATTGCATCTGCACTTACACTGGATTTATCTGGCATCAGGAAAAGCTATGATACACGCCCATTTGTGATGATGTATAACGAAAGCTTATATACCTTTTTAACCCGACTATGGCGTTCCGAAGGGATCAGCTGGTTGATTACAGAAACGGATACAAAAGTCGTTCAACCTGCCAGCGATATACAAGTACAAAAATTATGCCTCATTGATAGTGTAGCCGAATTTAAGCGTCTATCCCGAAAAAGCATACGATTTCATAGTCGAAGTAATGCAACAGAACGCTTTGATACCATCACCAGCTTAAGCAGTGAAAGACAGATACAGNCCACATCGATACAAACACAACGCTGGACACCGGATCACTTCTATCAGGATCAGGATGCCATTTCTTATACCAGACACCGGCATAGTGAAAACTTTGATACAGATACCCTTGATCTGGCACAGGTCTGGAATCTGGCACCTGCATGGATCAATGATTCAGATGAACAACTTACCCCATCCAGTAATGCACAGCTGAACCGGTTGAATCAGCAACTCATCGACTATCAAAACTTGCAAGCCAAAAAATTCATAGCCAGAAGCAGTGTCCGTGATGCGGATGTGGGATATTTCTTTGAGCTGACAGGACATTTTGAACTGGATCAGCATGACAGTNCAGATCGGCAAATGCTGNTTTTTGGGAAAAAATTCTATCACCAGAACAACTTGCCCAAAGACCTGAAAAACCAGATTGATNCNNTGATTGACCTCAGCCACTGGCANTATNTAAAAATCAATCAGGATGAAATGCATGGTACCGAACTGACACTCGTGCGCCGAAATATNCCGGTTGTTCCAGAATACCATCCATTAAAACATCGGCCACAGGTATATCCGATGCGTGGNATGGTGGTTGGTCCAGAAAATGAACAGATCCATGTCAATGCCTATGGAGATGTGAAAGTCCGCTTCCTGTTTACNCGGGCACAAGACCATCAACATGCAGGTGGCAGTGGTTCCAATGATAATGATCAGGATTCCTTCTGGTTACCCGTCATGACATTTTGGGCAGGGTCGGCAGGAGAAGGCAGCCGTTTCCATCCGCGAGTAGGTGATGAAGTCTGCATCAACTTCTTTGAGGGCGATATAGATCGACCTTTTGTCGCTGGAAGTATCTATGAGTCTTCACATCCACAAACCAGTTTTGATAAGAAAGGACAAGTTCCNGAGACCAAAAAGCTCAGTGGAATCAGAACGAGGGAAGTCGATGGAGAAGGCTTTAACCAGTTGCGTTTTGATGATACGACGGGGCAGATCAGCGCACAGCTACAAAGCTCACATGCAGCGACACAACTTAATCTTGGAAACCTGAGCCATCCTAAAGACAAAGCGACTAGCAATGGACGTGGAGAGGGATTTGAACTGAGAACAGATGCCTACGGTGCCTTACGTGCAGGAAAAGGCATGCTGATCAGCACCTATGCACAGGAAAACGCAGTCGCAGATCATCTGGATGCGGTACAGGCGCAGAACCTGCTCAACCAGGCCAATGCAAGCATGAGGATGCTCAGTGATCTGGCTGTAAAACAACAGACTGATGCACTCAATGTAGTCAGTCGCTTACCGAAACTGATTCAGTCGCTGGAACTAAAAAATACCAGTCAGGCACTACAAGCCACACTCAACTTATTTAAAGAAGGCATCGCCAGTGATCCGGTCAATGCCCTGAAAGACTGTGCAGGATTCATCAATGACATTGGGCAGCATGGCGGCATTGGAGAAATAGCAAAAGAGTTTAACCAGTTTTTAGGGAGTGCAACGGATGCCGTGGATAACCTGAAAGGCTTTATCGAAAATATCGAAGACTTTGGCACAGATCAGATTAAAAACAAACTTGACTCAATCAAGGATGATTTTAAAAACGATCCATTTGCCGCCTTACAAAGTGTAGGCAGTACCTTATCCAGTGTCAGCTTAAATGATTTCAATCTCGGCAACTTGAGCAGTGCCTTGACTGGTGGTAGTGGCCTGAATGGGTTGTTAAATACCGCACAAAGTTTTATGAGTAGCTTTAACAAAGACACGGAGAATAGTGAAAATACCTCAGCAGAAAACCAAAGCAATGGCACGCTGTTTAGACAGGCGTTGATGCTGTTTGCTTCACCGAATGGCATCGCGATGACTACACCTGAAGATATCGTCAATCATGCAGGTCAGGAGATTGGATTTAGTTCAGGCGGTTCAACCAACTTTAGCTCACAAAAAAATATCCTGATGCATGCACAGGG